>CAMYCP010000100.1 GCA_947254385.1 uncultured Filifactor sp.
CGAATTAGGCAATCCTTATTCTTACAGGCGTGTCCACTTCGCCTCTACCGTATAGAGTCTCAAGACTCACAACGCTACTTTTACGTAAGATATTTAATGCCCCATTAACATCAGCATTGAACGTAATACCGTCTTTGGTTTTATACATTCCTCTGTGAATGCGATTACCACTGAACTCATATTCTTGTGGGTTATCAGCATTGTAAACAGGGATATTATCTTTGTCCCAAAATGATGCTTTTGATGTATATGATTCTTCCTGTTTGACGAACGCTATCCCATTAAGCTCACAAAGATACCGAAATTTGTCCCTAAGTTTTCCGTAAGGAATACTTACAAAGTTCTGGTTAGTCTGTTTGCCAAGATTACTACCTTGCTGGAATGTTTCGTTATATCCAACTACAAGAGTACCTATATCATTAGCGATACAGTAATTGATTATTATACGTGCTGCTTTGCTCATATAGTCATTAACCTTGTTATTCCTGTCACGAGCAATAGTCTTTTGGCGATTAGTTGTGCGTTTACCAAAACCTTGTTTATCTTTAATACCTTGAAGACGAGCGTTCTTTTTATTGAACCACTGATTTATGGATTTAAGTCTTCTTCCATCTATGATTAATGATTCACCTGTGTTTGTAACGCACGTAGCAAGGTTGTTTATACCCAAATCTATAGCAAGTGCATTATTTTGATTAAGATTTCTTTGAACACATTCAGTTTTATAAGTATATTGAATTTCAAAGAACCTTGCGTTTGCTTTAGGTATGATACGAATTTCCTTGATGTGTTTATCTACAAGTATAGGCGGTATCGTAATCTCAATAGGTGAATGGGATTTTTTATACATGTTTGAGAATGGAACAATGAGTTTATTGTCATTCAAACGTACAAATCCGATGACCAGCGTGGTAAAACCATCTTTTGGAAAATAATGAGGCAGTTTACAGTCTTTAAAGGCATATTTACCTTTTTTGGCAAGTTTAAGCAAACCAAAGAATGACTTAAAACTACCATCTACTTCTTTAAGTATCTGCTGTGCCATGTTGGAATTGAGAATCTTATAGTTCTCGCTATCTTTAAGCAAAGCATAATTCTTTTGATAGTTAAGATATTCGCCCTCGGTGAAGTAATATTGTCTTACATTATAGATTGCCTGATTAGCAAGGTTCTTGGCTGTATGACTTAACTCTTTTAGAGCAAGGTAATCTTTCTTAGACAGATGTTTTACTTGTTGCTTAACAGTAAGATACATAATTTTCTCCTTTCTTCAAATTTAGAAAATATTCTATGTATCTATTATATCATACATTTTACTAAAAACAATGTTTGTAAGTAAAATGTATGATATAAGTCGCTTATATCCCACCACCCAAAGGGTAGTGGGTTTTACGCTCCCTTTTTATAAAAAGCCGATAAGTTTCATTACCTTAAGGGGTGTGAGGTTTATCGGCTTTTTTTGCAAAATATTCAACTATGTTTTTAGCAGTTTTTTTGTCTATCCCGCTTGTTTTTACGAGTTCATCGTAAGAAAGTTGTGAGATTTTATCTACAGAACCGTATTCGTTTAGAAGTATGCGTTTTCTTTTTTCACCTATGCCTTTGATTTTATCAAGTTCGGATTCCGTGATGTGTTTTTGGCGCAAAGTTTTATGAAATGTTATTGCAAATCGGTGCACTTCTTCCTGCATGGAATAAAGGAGTTTGAAAAGGTCGGATTTTTTATCCAAAGCAATTTCTTCATTTTCCGTGCATATTCCTTGCGTTCTATGCTTATCATCTTTGTAAAGTCCTCTCACCGGCACGTCTATTTCAAGTTTTTCAAGGAGTTTTTTGATTACAGATACCTGCCCCTTTCCGCCGTCGAGCAAAAAAAGGTCGGGCAGGTCGCCTTTGTTTACACGGCGAGTTATTATTTCAGTCAAAGATAAATAGTCGTCGTTTCCGTTTACCGATTTTATGCGGTATCTTCTGTAATCTTTTTTCGATTTTATGCCGTCCACATAAACTACCTGTGAGCCTACCGAGTCCATGCCTGCAAAATGAGATATATCGTAAAGTTCGATGCGGTGAGGTTTTTTTTGCAGGGTGGCTGTATGCTTAAGATTAGACAATATTGTTTGCATATCGGTTTTGGGTTTTTTTACCTGTATGTTGGCTTTTACAAACATCTGTCCGGCGTTTTTTCTTCCGAGATCCAGAAGTTGTTTTTTTCTGCCGCGTTTTGCCTCTCTGATTGTAACTTTATGATGTGAGATGAGGCTCAATGTTTTTGCAAGGATTTCCATGTCGTTAAAGTTATATTGTACGATTATTTCTTCCGGTATGTTCTCTTTGGCAAGGTAAAACTGTTTTATAAAGGATGCAAATACTTCTGCGGGATCTTCAACATTTTTGAAATCAAAGTAATCACGATCGAATATTTTGCCCGCTCTTACGTAGAATATGTGTATAAATAACTGTTCATTATCAAAATAACAGGACAATACGTCAAAGTTGTCTCTATGTTTTACGTCCATAATGTTTTGGGTTTGTTTAAGATTTTCTATCCCGCGTATGCGATCTCTTATCAAAGCCGCCTCTTCATATCTTAATGATGAGGAGGCTTTTTTCATTTCCGTAACCAGTTTGTTTTTCAATTCTTTGTTTTTGCCCTGCAAAATGTCACGCACTTCTTCTATATATTCGTTGTATTGTTCCCGGTTTATTTTGCCGTTACAGGGCGCTGTGCATTTTTTAATGTAGTAGTTGAGGCAAGGGCGTTTATTTTGTTCTATCGACTTTTGAATGTCACGCCGACAGGTTCTGAGTTTGAAAAGTTCGTGCAGGGATTCGATGAGATAATTCAAGCCATATACGTCGGTATAAGGACCAAAGTATTCTCCGCCGTCGTTTATGATGCGGCGTGTCTTTATAACTCTCGGAAAGTCCTCTCGTGTGATTTTGATGTAGGGGTAGGTTTTATCGTCTTTTAAAAGTATGTTGTACTGCGGTTGATATTTTTTAATCAACGTATTTTCAAGTATCAACGCCTCGGATTCGGTGTCGGTTATGATGTAGTCAAATTTATCTATGTTGGATACCATGGCTTTGACTTTCAGAGAATGATTGCTCGACGGATGAAAATATTGAGATACTCTATTTTTTAACGAAATTGCCTTTCCCACGTATATTATTCTGTCTTCTGAATTTTTCATAATGTAGACTCCGGGAAGATGCGGCAGAGAAAGTAGGGCTTTTTCAATTTTTTCGTTCAATTTTCACCTCAAATTTCAGTTTGACGGAACAATTTTACCGTTTTTTAAGGTTATGTCATCTTCGGATTTAATTTTTACATT
This sequence comes from uncultured Filifactor sp., assembly GCA_947254385.1. GTDB lineage: Bacteria > Bacillota > Clostridia > Peptostreptococcales > Filifactoraceae > CAMYCP01. The sequence goes on from CAMYCP010000100.1 coordinate 3,339, forward strand.
ACATTCTATTTTGTATCCTTTGCCCAGTATCAAAGAGTTTAAATCTTGATTTTTGAGCATTTCTATCTGTAAAGTCTTATCTTTCGCTTTCATAAACAATGTGTTTTCACGTATTTTAAGTATTGTGCCGTAAAGTTGTATTGTATTTATATCGTCAAATGCGTCTTCGTTTTCTTTAAGTTTGGACATAAAGTCTTCCGCCGTATATTTGGAAATATCAGCAAGAGTAGAACTTTTGAACATAAAATAATTTTGATTATATAAAAAATAAATGCCGAAAACTATAATCAAGAGAAAAAAAATATTTTTTTTATCGACTTTATTTTTTATTTTTTTTTCGGTTTTATGTTGCGCTGGAATTTTTATTTTATCTTCTGTCTTGCACTCGGTTGAACTTTTAATTGTATCTTCAGCTTTATCTTCCGATTTGTCTTCGGTTTGAAATTCAATTTTGTGTAAGTTTCCGTTTTTTTCTTTATTTTTTTCCGAATTTTCAGCGTCGTCAAAGAATAAAAATTTTTCTATTTTTTTGCTGAAAGCTGTTTTCAAGTCCTTTTTATCTTCTTTTTTATCTTCTTTTTTATTTTTTTCAACGCCGGGAAATTTTAATATTTTTCCGTATTCATCGTTTTTATCGCTCATTGTTTCTCTCCATTGAGGCATACACGCCGCACGGCAAAAACATCTTGGAATTTTTGACGGGGAGTAATACTTCTCCCGACGAAATTTCAGCGCCGTCAAAAAAACATTCGCGATATATTATATTTGAAATCGCCGTGTGGGAAAGTCCGCCCGTGTACGAATTTAAGAGCAAAAAAGAAAAATTAGAAGACAAAAGTTTTTTTATGAGGGATAAAAGTTCGGACAGACCTTCACTTATTTTCCAAATTTCACCTTTAGGGCCTCTGCCGTAGGACGGGGGATCTAAAATTATGCCTTGATATGTGTTTTGCCGTCTGATTTCACGTTCAACGAATTTAAACACGTCGTCCGCAATGTATCTGATTTTTACATCGGATAAGCCGCTTAAAGCCGCATTTTTCTTTGCTATGGCGTTCATTCCTTTGGAGGCGTCCACGTGTACGATTTCAGTTGCACCCGCATATGCGGCGGCGATTGTCGCACCGCCGGTATAGGCAAACAGATTTAATACTTTAAAGGGTTTGGCGGATTTTTGTATTTTATTTATCACCCAATCCCAGTTGCACCCCTGTTCCGGAAATAATCCCATATGTTTAAATCCCATAGGCTTTATGTTGAATGTCAAATTTTTGTAATTTATATTCCATTCTTCCGGCATCTGTTTATAGATTTGCCAGTTGCCTCCGCCTTTTTCACTTCTAAAATATTTGGCGTGTACGTCTTTCCATACTTTATCTTTCAATGTTTTACGCCAAATTGCCTGAGGGTCGGGGCGCACCACTTTGATGCCGTTCCAGTCTTCAAGTTTCTCTCCGTCTCCCGAGTCTATGATGAAATACTCCGTCCACTCCGAGGATATTCTCTCCATATGTTCCCGCTTTCTTTATAAAGTTATAACAAGTTTAATCAAGTTTGTTTTATAATGTTTTTTTATTTATCTTTGAAAACTGATACAAATTAATTTGGACACATTGTAAAAATACCGCTTATTCAAAAGCACTGTAAAAATATATTTTTATTCACGTGTTCTGCTTTTCAGATTTATATCAACTGCATATTTTTTTTTCAATATGTCTTCGGCGAATTTGAAGTTTTTTACATATTCGGGTAAATATACGCTGATTTTTTTAAATTCACGGTGGGTGATGTCAAGTTTCAGTTTGTTTTCAATTTCATCAAATATCAAATTTTCTTTTTTATATGTCAGGTAGCCGTCCGAAACAAATAAACGTCGTCTTAAGGATTCTCCGTCTTTTTTTCTGATTAGTTCAACTATGCCGGTAGATGTCATGTCTTTAAAGCCGGTTTTTACGTTTTCGGCAAGGCAAAGTTTTTTTATTTCTGATATGAGTTTG
>CAMYCP010000101.1 GCA_947254385.1 uncultured Filifactor sp.
AGATGCTCAGGAGTCTCGTGGGCTCGGAGATGTGTATAAGAGACAGTCATAAAATATTGTAAAAACAAGCAACTAAGCCTATTTCCATTTTCTAATTAAATTTGTAAAAATTTCCTTAATACCGTATAATTTAAAGTGAATTTATAAATTTATTTCCTGTTACATAAGGAAATCATTTTATTCATATTTGAAAGGAGTTTTATATGCAAAGAAAAAAAAGCATGGCTTTAATTTTAATGTGTGTCATTGCGCTTTTTTCTACCGGTTCGGTTTTCGCCCAGGATTTTACAGATATGAAAGAGCATTGGGCACAAGGCGCTGTAAAGTATATAACCGATGAAGGCGTTATGAGCGGCTATCCCGACGGTACTTTCAAACCGTCCAGGCCGATAACGAAAATAGAGAGCATATCCATGATATGTCGTTTATTTTTGCCGGAAGAAATTGAAGACGTGTATCAACAAAATGCGGATAAGTATCAAACTATGCTGGATAATGCAAAGATTCCCGCATGGGCGCAAAAAAACATGGTGTTCGCCATGGAAAAAAAGTTTTTTTCTCCCGCAAGCATAAACAAGTTTATGGTTTCATCAAAGGGAACACTTGTTGCGAGTTTATCTTTCCGTCAGGAATTTATAATGCTCTTGGGTAACGCCTTAAACTTTAGAAACGATTTTTCAAGCGCTCCGGTACTCAGCTATACGGATAAAGCTCAAATAGGAACTCAAGCCGTACCATATGTAGATGTTGCTGTACAAAAAGGAATAATCTCGGGTACGGGAACTTTTAATCCCAAGCGTCAACTCACCAGAGCGGATGCGGCGGTAATGTTGTTTAATGCATACAAATATTCGGATAAAGCCAAAGAACCGACTTACGTAGCCGAAGATCCTACAAAAGTTACGGGCAAACTCACAGCAATTGTGATAAACGGTGAAATAACAACGCTGGTAGTTCTTGCCGACAAGAAGACAGAAAAAGCATACACCGTATCCGCCAAAGATTCAATCGTTACGCTAGACGGTCAAATTGCTCTTCTGTCAGATTTACAGACGGAAATGAATGTTACACTCAAATTTGAAGGTGATAAGATAGTTTCAATCGAGGCTATGTCGCCTATAAATAAAAATGATACGGAAGTACCAAAAGTTGAACAATAATAAAAATGATACGAAGGTTCCAAATTGAACAATAATAAAAATGATGCGGAAGTCACAAAAGTTGAACAATAATAGAAATATCGGAGATTATATAACCTCCGATTTTTTTTATTTTTATACTTATTTACTTTTAAAAATGTAGCGTATATGATCTAAATTTATCATAACATTGAATGACAAAAACTTCTAAAGGTGAACTACACACGAATCTAAAAATTTGGTGCTTCTTGCTTCATCCTCTGACTTACGTTTCGTAATCTATAAGAGATTACTCTTCCGTCTTACGTAAAGTTCACAAGCGTAGATTCGGGTAGTTCCTACCCTACAATAGGTATAGAAAACTTAGGTTTAGTTTTCCGCTGCGACACATTATACTACAAAAAACTATCTGTGTCGATTCATCTCACGAACCTAAAGGTTCATAGATTTCTTGACACTATCTTTAAAATCAATACTACAATTTCTTATGCAAATCGGTATCAATTTTTTTAATTTATGCAGCCGTAGGAGTTTTATTCAGGAATTTTTGGCTTGCAAATACGAGTGCTAATATTCCAAGTCCTATAAGGTCGCTTATAAGTCCGGGTGCCAAGAGTGACAACGATGCAATAAACATAAGTACTCTTTGCCAAGCACGTGTTTTGCCGAACATATATCCTTCAACCGCACCCGCAAGGCAGAGCGTTCCAATCAAGGCCGTTGCCATTGTAGGTAATGCCGCCGTTATCGGAAGCCAATTTACGGTAGTCCCTTCTATGGATTTTACCATGATAAGGTCGGAATTTATTGCAAACACATACGGTATTATGAACGCACCGCTTGCGAGTTTGAATGCCTGAATGCCCGTCTTCATCGAGTTTGCTCCCGCAATACCCGCACCGGCATAAGCCGCTAAGGCAACAGGAGGTGTTACGTCGGCAACAACGCCGAAATAAAGTATGAACAGGTGAGCCGCCATAAGATTTACATTAAGTTTGGTTATGGCAGGCACAGCCATTGTAGCAAGTACTATATATTTTGCCGTGGTCGGAAGTCCCATGCCCAAGATAAGCGACGCCACCATAGTAAGCATCAGAGTCGGTATAAGTTGTCCGTGAGCTACCTGAACAATAAGTTCCGCAATACGTAAACCGAATCCCGTAAGTGTAACGACACCTACTATCATACCCGCACACGCACACGCGCACGCCACACCGAGTGACGATCTTGCTCCGCTATCCAGCGCCTCAACTATTTTACGAGCATCAAACGACTTGTCTTTTTTTATTAAAGACGCCCCGCCCGCTATCACGACAGCGGTTGCTATACCGCCCAGTGCTGAAAGCATAGGAGTTTTTTGAGCGATTAACATAGCTATAATAACTATGATCGGAATTACCAAATATCCTTTTTCTTTAAATATTTTGGATAATTTCGGAAGTTGATCCTTAGGAAGTCCTTTAAGTCCAAGTTTGCAGGCTTCCAAGTGAACCATCGTACCTACCGCTATATAATAAAGTACCGCAGGTATAACCGCCGCTCTTATTATATCAACATATTTAAATCCTGTAAAATCCGCCATTATAAATGCCGCAGCACCCATAACGGGAGGCATTATCTGTCCACCTGTAGATGAGGTTGCTTCAACCGCTCCCGCATAGTACGGCTTATAACCTACTTTTTTCATCAGCGGAATGGTAAACGCTCCGGTAGTAACGGTATTTGCAACCGATGAACCGGAAATCGAACCCATCAGACCCGAAGACAAAACGCTCGTCATAGCGGGGCCCGAACGAGTACTGCCGGTTAAAGCATAAGCAAAATCTATAAAAAATTGACCTACGCCGGTTTTATCAAGTACCGAACCGAAAAGTATAAACATGAAAACGAAAGTCGCCGACACGCCCAAAGGTGTCCCCATTATACCTTCAGTTGTAAAATACATATGACCTACTATACGGCGTATATTAAACCCTCTATGCGCAAGTATCCCCGGCATTGAACGTCCGAAATACGCATACAGTAAAAACACTATTGTAACTATAGGAAGTTCAGGCCCTACAACACGTCTGGTAACTTCCAGCGTCATCAATATGGAAAGCACGCCCAAAACCATATCCATTTGATTGAGCTTGCCGCCCTTTAATGTTATGGCATCTACATTGAAAAACACATAGCCCCAAACGGCAATGCTTATAATCACGAACACCCAGTCCAAAATACTCGGTTTGTTCTTATCGGATTTTGAAGTTGCGGGATAAATTAAAAAACCGAGGGTAAAAGCGAATATCATGTGAAGTGATCTTTGACGCATCGCAAGCAACGTTCCGCGTGCCGCCGTGTATAAATGGAAAATACTCATCAATACGGCAACTATCATAACAAAACGCGCTACAGCTCCCGACAGATTTCTAAGTTTTGAAGAATCTTTGTCGTATTTGAGCATAAGCTCGTCCACATCGTGTTTTTCAACGTCGGACATATCAATTGATTGAGTATCTTCGGTGTTTTTATTCATATCTTTATCTTTAGCCATACATACACCTCCAAATTAACAATTTTATTATCGAAGTTTGTTCCACTTTAAAACTTAAAGCCTCTCTCGGGTCTGAAAAACTTAAAAACGGTTTTTCTTTACCCGCTATGGACAGACGATGATTTGCGATAACCGCACCCGTTCGATATGTAATTTCGTCAAACGGCTTATTTATATCGTAAAGAGTGAATATATTATTTTCATACTTAAACTTATAATCGGTCGTGCTGGGAAGTCCCGCTCCCTGAGAATGATAGCGCTGCTCCATAAGTATGAGTTTTCCTTTGTCCGTACGATACCATTCACTCGTCTCGGTTTTCATGACTGAATGAGTATATATAATTCCTATATATGAATCTTTGCTTAAAACTCTCGCCAATTTTACTTCGTGCGTAAACCTATCCCTTATAATCAAAGAATCCGTCTTATAAAAACAGAGACCTATAAATATAGCAACGATAAGGCAGGAGAAAACAACTCCCGCCTTATTTGCCGAAAAACTATTTTGCTTTTTGTTCATCGAAATACTTTTGTGCTCCCGGGTGTACTTCAATACTCATACCGTCAAGTGCCGTTTCAAGAGAAAGATCCTTTCCTCTTGCGTGAGCGTTGCCAATATCTTCAAGGTGTTCAAATATTGATTTGGTGATATTGTAAGCCATTTCATCACTCATGCTCTTATTTACTACGAGCATTGATTTAACTGCAAGTACGGGGATATCAGCTTTTTGATTTCTGTATTCCGTCGGGGTAATTTTTTGATATGTGTAATAAGGATATTTTTCGATAAGTTTTTTTGCAACTTCTTCATCAACCGGAACAAGGTGAATATCATACGTCGTTGCAAGTTCAGTTATGGAAGATGTAGGAACACCTGTTACCGCAAATGCGGCGTCGATTTGTCCGTTTTTAATTTGGTCAGCCGATTCAGCAAACGACAAAAAGTCGGTTTTTGCAAAATCATCGTAAGTCATGCCGTAAGCTTCCACGATTTGACGTCCGTTAACTTCCACGCTGGAACCCGGAGCGCCTACCGCAACTCTCTTTCCTTTAAGATCCTTTACGCTGTTTATTCCCGATGCGTCGGATGCTATGATATGCACAACTTCAGGATATACACACGCAACGCCTCTAAGGTCGTCATATGTTCCGGCAACCGCCTTATCGGAATCGGGATTCGAAGGATCGAAAAATTCTTTGCCGTTTACCGCATAGTACGCAACGTCATTTTGTATGAAAGCTATTTCAGCGTCGCCGTTGTGAATTAACTGTACATTTTCAATAGATGCGCCGGTAGCCTGAGCATTAGCTTGTACCCCGATATTAGAATTGTTTAAAGCCGTAGCGATAGCTCCGCCTAAAGGATAATATGTGCCGCCCGTACCGCCTGTCGCAATTGAAATAAATCCGCCGTTGTCGGCAGGTTTTTCAGCTTCAGTAGTTTTTTCAGTTCCTGTTTCTCCTCCGGTAGTTTCTCCGCCGGTTGTACCGCCACCGCAACCTGTAAGCGCAATAGCTGAAATCATCATTAAACTTAAAGCCACAGCAAATTTTTTCTTCATTTTTTTCCTCCTATTTTTAATATTTTCTCTCACCTGAAAATATCTTCACCTCCGCTTGTTATGTAGTATTTTTTTAATTCATTATATTAGGG
>CAMYCP010000102.1 GCA_947254385.1 uncultured Filifactor sp.
GTATTGGAAGAAAAGGATATTTTGGTCAGACGGATACTTTGCTTGCCATAGGCTCCTCCCACCACCTAAAGGTAGTTAGAGGAGCCTATGGCAAAAAAAAGGATTTAATTTATGAATTTGTTGTGATTATATTGTTACATAGACTTATACATATCTTGTACGGCTTTTTTTTCTTCATCGGTCAATTCCGTTCCGTAACATATTTTTTTTACGGCGCCGGAAAGAATAACGTCCGGTTCCTGCGCAATATATTTTTCTATTGCTTTCCATACAATTTTAGAGGTATATTCGTCGCTTTGGAGCGGATTTTCCGTATCGTTACTGAATATTTCCGCCAGAATTAAAGCGTGCAATTTGGAAATTTCATCAATTTCGTTTGTTTTTAAGGTATCAGCTATTTTTTTAACAATTTTGGTGAGTTTTTTGTGATTTTCTTTATTTGTCCCCCTCCCGTAACGGTTAATTATACTCCATGCAATCCATTTGCTCACTTCTTTTGCATTAAAGTGTTTTTCAAGAAAGTTGATGAGTTTGTCTTCATCCGGTTCATTCATTAGAGCAAAACGAATCATGGTCTGTCGTACTTTTATTTCCGCTTCGGGAACTCTAATCATATATTCTGAAAAAAAGTTTATAAAGTCACTTTCCATTATTGCGATGAGTTTTACCGCTTTTACCATAACAAAGGTACTTTGTTTAACCATAGTGGCATACGGTTCAAAATGTTTTTTTGCAATATTTAAGACTCTGCGTTTTTGTGCATCAGTCCATTCGTCATTAAAATTGCTTGCAATATCATATATATAGGCTCTCATAAAATCAGATTGCTTACTTTTATTTAAAATATCCATACACGGTTCAAAAAAGTCCTGCGGATTTGAGGCTTGAGATATGGCATCTACAGTTCCTAAAATCTGTCTGTTCAAGTCGTGTTCCGTTCGGTTTCTGTTTTTTATTGTTAAAGCCTTGAGGTTGTTTATTTCGCTTACGGCGTTTAAGTGTATTTTCTCTGTCGTTCTTATGCCTTTGGATGTTTTTTCTCCGCTTTTCAGTGAGGCGACGTCTATTTCCATGACGTTTCTCGTCTTGGGTTTGCCTGTAATCCATGCCTCCATCGTCATCATTCTGAGGGCATTGATATAGATTTGAAAACTTATCGGGGTATTTTCAGTATATACTTTATCAAAATGAACCGTTCTCGTAGCAATTTTCCTGTTCGGCAAATTTTTTGTTTTTCCGCGTCCGAGGAACAATTCTATTCCGATTACATCGGTTTCTCTGTCAAGTTTGTATTTATCTCTGATTTCTTCCGATTTGAATGGAAGGTCGGTACCGGCAGGAATTAAAAGGCTTACATATTCGGATCTTAAACCTAAATTTATGGAGTCGTTGAGTATTGTCGTGTTACGAAACAGTTGCTTTTTTTCTTCAGATGCGTATGAATCTTCCGTTTTCATCTTATTTACGTTGTATTTATGAAGACAATAGTGGTAATAGACCGCACCGCGAGCTACCGAAAGATCCGGGTCACTCGTTTCAAGCGGTTGAAAGCCGAAAAATTCTTTCAGACGTTTGCGTACAAGATAAAATTTTGTCATCCCGCCGTTAAGGATAACCGCATCTACGTTTACTCCAACCCCCGCTTTATCCAACACATCAAGAATCGGATAAATAATGTTGTCCACATCTTTTTCATCCAGCCGATCAATTTGTTTAAAATCGTCAAATTTGTAGTTATATCCCATAAGCGGCGCTACAATTTCTTCAATTTCCACTTTAGTATATATGTCTTCATAGGCGTATGAATCATAGAGGTTGATGTCCATAACTTCGACTTCATAATCATCCGGAAGTTCCACATCCGCCATGTGAGCATTTTCATACGCCAAAGAAAGATCGGTTTTCATCTTTTCCGCAAGTTTTCTAAGTTTACACATGACTTCTTCTTTGCGTTTAATGCCGACCTTTATATCATACATTTCTTCAAACCTTTTCAACATATCAACTGCAAGAAGTTCATCGTAATTGTCTCCTCCTAAAAGCGTGTATCTGCTGATTGCAATATCTTTTATGTCAATTATTCCGCTTTCCGTGTAGCCGACTCTGTGGAGCGTTACGTCCAAAGTTCCGCCACCCAGGTCGAACACCATAACATTTTTTTCAGTATCGAGAGATAAAAGATCGGAAGGAATTTCACCGTCTTCCTGCATACGCATGAAATCATATATTACGGCTTTAGGTTCGTACAAGAGTATATCGTGCGTATTGTTAACATCTATTCCGGCTTTCTTTGCCGCAGAAATCGTGGCGTTACACTGATCGGAGTCAAACGATGCCGGAACGGTTATGATTACATCATTAAGTTCCTGTTGAAACAAACGTTTTTTAGCTCCGTTTATCATATATGACAAGATTTGGGCGGAAACGTCCGACGGAGTTTTATCGGAGATTTCATCTACAAGAGGAACCTGATCCGTGACCCCCATCAACGATTTTACGGATTTACAGACATATCCCGCTCTTGTGCCGTAGCGACTTTTCGCATAATCTCCTATATCGGTAACCATTTCTCCTTCGTTATTTTTATAGTAAAAAACTACAGAAGGAAGAAGCGCCCCTCTCGATGTACTGCCGGTATCATTTTTTCTGTCAAGCTCCAGCACAATCGGTTTCATTTTTTCACGCACAATGTTCCCGTACGCAATTACGGAGTTGGTTGTTCCGAGATCTATTGCCGTATAATACTGTTTTTCAGCCATCTGTTGTCTCTCCTTCATTTTCTTTTTCCCTTACGGTAGGTAATGAAATTACGTTATCGTCAAATTTCCACCCGGGTCTTTCAACAACTACGGTTTTCTTTTCTCCTTCGTAAGAGTATGCATCGCCGATGTACGTATACTCGGCAAGTTCTTCAACTTCCGCCTCAAATTCTCTGCCGGTTATGTCAATTTGACATATGCCGCTGTCTTTTATAAAACGAAAAAGTTGTTTGAATAAAATTGTAAGCGGCAAAATTTGCGCCGGAATTTTTATTTTTTGTCGTTTGAGTGAGGCAAGTCTCCTGTCTACAAATTCAATACTGTCCAGAAGATTTCCGTATTCTTCGGAGTTCATTTTCGAATAGAAAGACGCTACCGCCGTGTTTTTAGCGTCCATAGCCGATTCATCAATCGTTTCGTTAAGTTCATCAAGCATTCCCTGCACAAGTTCGAGAGAATTTTTGTAGTTGTTATTTATAAAACGTAACCGTTCCAACTCATCACCTGTTGCAAATTTTGCCTCCGCCTCAGATGATTCATGCAGCGCCTTTTCAGTTTTTTTAAGTACGTCTTTTGCAGTTTGTTGAGGGCGTCGTATGCCGTATTCATCTAAAAAAGCGTCACGAATGTTTCTTAAGAGTCTATCGCAATACCTTGCGCCAAATGCGTATAAAATAGGCGAATAAGCGTCATTTTTAAGATCGGGATCTATCATTATATTGAATGCAACTATACATTTCCCTACAAAATACATTCTGCCTTTGCTGTCACGATAGTCAAGATCCTCTACAAATTCAAGATACTTTTCAGCCGATGCCTTGTCACCGTTAAGCGCTTTTTTTAAATTTGTCGTACATTCTTCCACAAGACTCAATACATATCTTCTTTTTTCTTCAGTTTCGAGATTTACTCCGTGTAGAGCGTCCAAATAGTCATCATATCTTATTTTATCCATCTTTTTAAACGACTTGCTTACCAAATTATAAGCATCTTTTGAATGATAATCGGGATAGAGAAGACTTCCGCAAATTGCCGACCATTCGGCGCCGTTACTTTTTTGGTAAAAATTTCCTTCAGCAATAAGTTTTTGCGCTTTAATAGTTTCTTTTTGCATCACTTCACGGTATATTTTTTCTTTTATCATTTTTTTCTCCATTTTAAGATAATACTTTGTTCCGTTAAACGCTTGTTTTACATTAATTTTATAATTTTCTTTCTTTAAGATATCACCGATTGAAAATTTTTTTACGTCGGGATATACATGCAGCATATAAACATATTCCGCTTTGATTTTTTTTACAAAATTCAAAACTTCAACAGGGGATGCGTGCAAGCTGTATTTATCAAAATTTATTAAAACATAATCTTTTTCATCCGGATTTTGTCCCACTCTGATATACGGCTCTTTCAAAACAGTTTCTTCCCTTTGAATATTAGCTCCGTATATTAAAAATCCCATATCCGAAAATGCATCGGCAATTATGCGACATTTAGTTTCAAGAGATATAGGAATATCATAAAATACATTCCTTAAAAAATAAAATAAATCTAAGTGCCTTGGAATGCTTCTGGATAAAATATACACATTTTTGCCGTTCTGAAGATAATTTCTTATAATATTTTCAAGTTGCGTATAATCAAAATCCGTATCTAAATCAGCTTTGAGTTCTTCTTCCCATTTTTTCTTATCCATGTAGGTATTAGGGGCATTTAACAGTAAAATGTTGGGTTTAATATCTTTTATCAGCTTGAGAGAGTTTATGGCGAACAAGGTTCTGATGCTGAAATCTCCGGAATAAAGGATTCTATGGTGTCTACTTTCAATATAGGTCATAACCGCACCTATCATATGTCCCGCCGGCATGAATGTTATATCTATACCTTTAACCTTAAACTTTTCCATAGTCGGTTTAGTTTGTATGCGATCCATGAGCGATTGAGCCTGCCTGTATCTTTCCGCCCTTACCTTGTCCGACTCGGCTCTTCCTGAGATTCTTCCCATTTCTAAAAGTTGTAAATAGATTATTCTTTTTGTGTCTTCGGTAGTAATAATTTCCGCTGTAAAAGATTGTGAGGCGATTTTTGCAAAAGAACCTATGTGATCATAATGCGCATGGCTTATAAGAATTAAGTCTATTTGAGATAAATCATGAAATTCATAAAACAAGCGTTCATAATCCGGATACAGTTCTTCTCCTCTAAGTCTCGCCCCGCAATCTAAAAGTATTCTTACCCCGTCTATTGAAAGAAAATATGAGGATGCCCCGATTTCATTTCCTCCACCTAAAGGAATAAAATAATCACTCATGGATCTCACCTCTTTTCACAAAAAATACGGTTTGAAAAACCTACTTAATTGCAGAAATTGTAGTATTAATTTTTACATTAGAAATTTTTGTAATGAAACTTATATTAATATTAAAACCCGATAGAAAAATCATTAATGTTATAACGCTTTAGTAAGGCTTTCCACACTTGCTCAGCTTTAAATAATTTATGTAATAAATTATATTTGAAAAATAACTCTTCAACCTAAATTATCGCATGAGCTTTATAACAAGCGTTATAA
>CAMYCP010000103.1 GCA_947254385.1 uncultured Filifactor sp.
TTTTCATATTGATGATAATTTTTAAGTTTTTTATGTCTGCCCGTAATGAAAATAAGTGTATTTTACCGTATAAACTTTTTTATTTTTTTAATTTCCGATTAATTGAATTTATAGGGTTTAATCATATGCTATCTTAAATTTTAAGATGTGTTGTGTTATTTTTTCCTTAAAAATTCTTCGGCTGTACATTATTTTTGATTGATGGTAAAATTATGTCAAATAAAAAACGACAGAAGGGAAATTTATGTTATCAGCGGTCATCGTTGCGGCGGGTGACGGTATAAGGATGCACTCGCCAATAAACAAGCAATTTATAGAGATAAAAGGTAAGCCCGTGCTGTTAAGGACTTTGGAAAATTTTTGCGGCATGCCTGAAATAGATGAAATTGTAGTTGTGTTAAATAAATCTGATTTAAATGTGTTTGAAGAAAAAATAAAAAGTCGTCTTTCAAAAGATTGTGAAGTGAAAGTCACGTACGGAGGAGAAATGCGATATATCTCCGTTATGAACGGACTTATGGCGGTAAACAAAGATACCGATTATATACTTGTACATGACGGAGCCAGACCTTTTGTAAAAAAATCTGAAATAAAAAACGTGATTTTAAAGGCGAAAGAGACGGGGGCCGCGCTTTTGGGTTATCACGTAATAGATACGATAAAAAAAATAAAAGACGGAGTCATAGTAAAAACGCCTAACAGGGAATTTCTATATGCGGTTCAAACACCGCAGGTTTTTAAAGCCGATATTTTAAGAAAAGCCTATTCCGATGAAAATATAAAAAAACTCGGGTTTACTCCCACCGACGATTCTGTCGTGGTGGAGAGTGCCGGATATGAAGTGTCTTTAGTTGAAGGAGAACAGGAGAATATAAAAATTACCACGCCATACGATCTTATAATAGCTGATATTATTGCTGAACGGGAGGACGCATGAGGATAGGTACGGGTTTTGACTTACATCTTTTGTTTTACGGGCGTAAACTTGTAATAGGTGGGGTAAATATACCGTATGAGAAGGGATTGCTTGGACATTCCGATGCGGATGTACTGCTTCATGCACTTTCTGATGCGCTTTTGGGAGCGCTTGCTTTAGGTGATATCGGTAAATATTTTCCGGACGATGATCCGGCGTACAAAGATATTGACAGCCGGATATTACTCAGAAAAGTTTATGAGATGGTAATTAAAAACGGATATGAACTTGAAAATGCCGACACTACAATCGTTGCACAAAAACCTAAATTCTCACCGTATATAGATTCTATGCGCGAAAATATTGCCGCAACTCTTGAAACTGATATAAAAAATATTTCAGTCAAAGCGACCACAACGGAGGGTACGGGAGCTGAGGGCAGGGGGGAGGCTATAAGCGCATATGCGGTTGTATTGTTAAAAAAAGTGTAGAGAGTATAAAACTTACAAGTTGAGTTTGTTAAATATTATGTATTTTGGAAACACAAATATTAAATTGGAGGCAAATAATGGTTAAAGTTCGTTTTGCACCGTCACCGACGGGATTTGTACATATAGGGAGTTTGCGTACAGCGCTTTTTAATTATTTGTATGCAAAAAAGACGGGAGGCAAATATCTCATCAGAGTTGAAGACACCGATAGAACCAGATATGTCGAAGGCGCAATAGAAAGTATGCTTAAATCTATGAGTTGGTCGGGTCTTTCGAATGATGAAGGCGTTACTTTAAGTGATGACGGAAAGTTGAGCCAAGTCGGCGATTGCGGGCCTTACATTCAGTCCGAAAGATTGGATATATACAAAAAGTATATACAAAAGCTAATCGACAGCGGACACGCTTACTATTGTTTCTGTTCTAAAGATAGACTTGATAAAGTGCGTGAAGTCCAACGCAGTGAAGGAAAGGTACCGCGTTATGACGGGCATTGCCGAGGGCTTGACAGTGAGGAAGTTAAACGCCGTATAGCTGACGGCGAACCGTACGTCATAAGACTTAAACTTCCGGATAATTATGATATCAAGTTTCACGATGCGGTAAGAGGCGATGTGTCGATAAATACTGAAGACATGGACGATCAGGTGCTTATGAAATCGGACGGATATCCGACATATCATTTTGCGGTTGTAGTTGACGATCACCTTATGCAAATAACTCATATCATAAGAGGAGAAGAGTGGCTACCGTCGACACCGAAGCACGTTTATCTGTATGAGGCTTTCGGCTGGACGGCACCCGAATTTATACATTTACCTAATATTTTAAACAAAGATCGTAAAAAACTTTCCAAAAGACAAGGCGATGTCGCAGTTGAAGATTTTATTAAAAAAGGCTATCTTCCCGAGGCACTCGTAAATTATATTGCTCTTTTGGGGTGGTCGCCTGAAGACAATCAGGAAATTTTTTCACTTAAAGAACTTGAAGAAAAATTTTCGCTTGAACGGATATCTAAAAGCGGCGCCGTGTTTGATGTGAATAAACTTAACTGGTTTAATAATCATTACATTAAAATTGCGGATTTGGACAGGCTTACGGATATATGTATACCTTTCCTCATTGAACGTGAATACATGAGCGAAAAAGAAACCGAAGACAGACGTGATTGGATAAAACAGGCAATAGCTACAGTAAGGGAAAGTATGGATTATCTGGCGCAATTTCCTGAAAAAATCAATATGTTTTTATCCGACGAAATTGATATATATGAGGGAGATGCACTGGCTTTTATGCAACTTGATCATATGAGAAAACTTCGTGATGTATTGGAAGAAAAAATAGGCAAAGAAACATTGATAGATGAAAATTTTGTAAATGATATGTTTCAGGAAATAAAAAAAGAAACCGGCATAAAGGGAAAAAATATGTACATGGGTACGCGCGTACTTTTGACGGGGCAAGTACATGGACCCGAAATACCTAAAGTGCTTACGCTTTTGGGCAGAGAAAAATTGTTGATTAGACTTGCTCAAGCGTCCGAATACTTAAAATAAGCCATGTATGGTATTGAACGACGTCGCTTATAAAATAATGTGTAATACTGAATTGTATAAGAAATTGTAGTATCAATTTTCACTTTAAATTTTTGTAATACAAGTTTATGTAAATTATGATTAGAAATACATACTACATTTTTTAAAGCTAATCAGTATAAATTAAAAGGACGTTGTCTTAAAAATGTCGGTTTTACAAAAGGATATACGTAATGGCGGTA
This sequence comes from uncultured Filifactor sp., assembly GCA_947254385.1. Taxonomy (GTDB): domain Bacteria; phylum Bacillota; class Clostridia; order Peptostreptococcales; family Filifactoraceae; genus CAMYCP01. The sequence continues at coordinate 3,185 of CAMYCP010000103.1, forward strand.
CGTATATCCTTTTTACTTATTTTGTCGGGGTGGTATCGTGATTGTAAAAGTCGCTGTTTTGAATCGTGGCGCAATAGGTGAAAAACAATTTGATTATATATCTGCTCAGGCAATTTTACCGGGAATTAGAGTAAATGTACCTTTTGCAGGCGGCAAGGCGGTAGGATTGGTACTTTCCGTATCTTCAAACTCAGATGTGCCTGAATCTAAATTAAAAAAAATCACATCTATAATTGATGAAAAACCTGTATTGGATAGTGTCATGATTTCCACGGCAAAATTTATATCCGAACGATACGTTTGTTCATTAGCGGATGCGCTCACCTTGTTTTTTCCTAAAGGTGAAAACATTAAAAATCTCACTCAAAAAGTTGTCGTACTTAAAAATTTTTCCCGCGGAAAGCAGTGGCTTAACAAACAGAGAAAAAATGCTTTTGTACGCATAGAAATAATTAAAACTCTTTTGGAAAATAAAAAAATAAAATATGATGATTTAAAAAAGAAATTTTCAGCTTCCGCTTTAAACATAATAAATGTTCTCAAAGATGAAGACATTGTATATATTGAAGAATTTTCATATCAGAGGGAATATAAAAAATCGGTTACTATGGATAATGGAACCGTTTTGTCCGAAGAACAACAAAAAGCATTATTTGAGCTTTTAAATATGTATGAACAAAATGAAAAACGACCTGTACTATTGCATGGCGTGACAGGCTCCGGCAAAACCGAACTTTATATAAAAATTATAGAACGTGTACTTCAAGACGGTAAGGAGGCTATAGTTCTAGTCCCTGAAATTGCACTCACTTCTCAAATATCTCACCGATTTCGTGAACGGTTCGGTTCAGCGGTTGCGATAATGCATAGCGGTTTAAACGACAGAAAAAAAAATGAAATGTGGCAAATGATGAAAAACGGCGTTTCGCCGATAGTTATAGGCGCACGGTCGGCATTGTTCGCACCTTATAAAAATATCGGAGCCGTAATAGTTGATGAATGTCACGAAGAAACGTACCGTTCCCAAATGTCGCCGAGATATGATTCCGTGGAAACCGCAATATTTTTGTCTAAACAGAGAAACTCTTTGATAGTCCTCGGTTCTGCGACACCAACCGTTGAACAGTATAATTTGAGTGAAAAAGGTGACTTTAAAAAAATTACGCTTTTAAAGCGTGTAAACGGAGCGGATTTTCCTGAAATAAATTTTGTGGATATGATGGAAGAAATTAAATCCGGCAACAACAATATGTTAAGCATCTTACTTTTTGATGAAATAAAACGTAACTTAGGCGAACATAAACAGACGATATTGTTTTTAAATCGCCGCGGATATTCAAATGTACTGACATGTGGCAAATGCGGTTATGTGCATAAATGTCCACATTGCGACATAACACTTTCGTATCATAAAGAAGATAATTCGTTCAAATGTCATTATTGCGGTTATAAAGCCGATTATTACAAAAAATGCCCCGAATGCGCTGTAGGTGAAATGCGCAATATGACATACGGGATTCAACGTCTGGAAGAAGAACTTAAAAATTTTTTTCCGGATAGCAGAATTTTACGAATGGATAGAGACACCACACAAAAAAAAGGTGCGCATGAAAAATATATACAATCTTTTTATAACGGAGAATTTGATATATTGATAGGTACTCAGATGATAGGAAAAGGATTGGATTTTCCAAACGTCACTTTGGTGGGGATATTACAAAGCGACAGTTCGCTTAATATTCCGGATTTTCGGAGCAACGAAAGAACTTTCCAAATGCTTTTGCAGGTGACGGGACGTGCCGGCAGGGGGGAGGCGGGAGCAAAAGCCATAGTGCAGGCACTTTCCACTGAACATTTTGTATTTAAATATTTTAAAACGCATGACTATGTGGGATTTTACAATCAGGAATTAAAAATTCGTAAAGCATTTGCTTATCCACCGTTCGGCAATATAATAAGAATTTTGTTTTCTTCGACGGATATGAAAAAAGCGGGAGATGCGGCTCAAAAATCCAAAGATGCCTTAAAATATCTGTTACGTAAAAAAAAGATTAAATCTTACGATATTTTAAATGCAACACCGTT
>CAMYCP010000104.1 GCA_947254385.1 uncultured Filifactor sp.
ATTATAAAGCGTGATAAAATTTATATTTGATAACTGTAATATCTCTAAAAAAATAACAATGAACTTTTGAACCGGTAATAAAAATTCCTCTTTTTAGAGACAATAAAAATTTGATTTGGAGGAAAGTATAAGTATGGATGACGAGGGAATCGGCAGTTTATTTGAAAAATTTACACCGCCTTTAGGTATAAAAAACGACAGAAAATTTTTTCATTCTTCAAAAAACAGAAAAGAAGACAATAAAGAAAAACTTTTAAAGATGATAAACGGCGAATCGGGTGAAAAATACGATATAACCGCAGCGGAAAGAAAAATGATAGAACGGGTGCTCCGGTTAAACGAAACTAAGGCCAAAGACGTGATGACGCCCCGAACATCGTGTTTTGTAGTCGATATCGACGACAATATAGCGGACATACTGGACTCAATAATTGAGGAGCGTTATTCACGTGTGCCGGTGTATGAGAAAGATATAGATAATATAGTCGGAATACTGCACCTTAAAGATCTCTTTGCTCAGGTCAGAAAGGGCAACCTTGAAATGATAAACCTGCGCGGAATACTGCGTCAACCTTACCTCGTACACGAGTACAAATCATTAGACGAACTTTTACTTGAAATGCAACGCGACCGCCAGCCCATAGCCGTAATAATAGACGAATACGGCGGATTTTCAGGATTATGTACAATGGAAGATATACTTGAAAGAATTGTGGGCGACATTTCGGACGAAGATGACGACGATGAAGTCGATGAAGACCTTGTAAAAATCAGCGATACCACATATAAACTTGACGGTTTTACAAGTATTCAATACGTAAACGATGAACTCGGACTGAATTTACCGTGCGATGTAAATGAAACCATGGGGGGATTACTCCTTGAAGGTCTCGGACGACTTCCCAAAAAAGACGGCGACCCCACGTCCATAACAATAGACGGAATAGAACTTAAAGCAATAAAAATAGACGATCGGCGTATTGTATCACTGCTCCTTCGAAAAAATGCATAAATTTTTATAATATAAAATGCCGAAAATATAGTTATTTTCGGCATTTTATCCAAAAAAAACATATGCGAAAAAATAAAGACATCATACAAAATTAAATAAAAATTTGATGTGTTCTCTCTTGGCTTTTATGATTTTTTGTTAAACAAATTCATCAAATGTTTGATGACCCATTACTCTATATGGGGATTGTCAACATATCTTACAGAAAACAGGTCGGTCAATTATGAAATCTTTTAATAAAAATGCTCTGCTATACATAGATTTTGACGATGCCGTAAAATACAAAATTTTTCCGTGGAATATCAACTCCGGTATACTTCACGTCCTTATCGAAGAAGGTCGAGAAGATGCACAAATTTTTTTACAGGAGCTTGAAAATAAAGAAAATATAAAAATTATCCTTGAGTTTGCCCCGCTAAAAAACATACTGCGCTACATAAACTTATACTACTCCATGGTGATGAAAGATGAAAAAGCGGGAGAGGATATAAAAAATGCATACAGATCACATTCGGCATCCGTATTTTTGGATAAATTACTGTTTTGGGCGTTGAAAAAGCGTTCAGGTGACATACATATGTTCTATTTGACCGACCTTTTACTTATAAGATTTAGAATAGACGGTATGTTAAATACCTTCTGTTTTATTGACAAAAATTTCGGTGAAGATCTTATCCGTGCCGTAAAAATACGCTCCAACATCGAACCTTCACGTGTACTTAAAAGTAAAGACGGCAGAATGACATACGAATACGAAAACGGCATAACGGACATAAGAATATCCATAGTTCCGTCCATTCAAGGCGACAAACTTCACATGAGACTGTTGAACGATAAAAATATCCCGACCGACTTGGAAAATCTGATACATGACAAAGCGCAAAAAACTCTGATAGAAACTTATTTAAAGAAAAAAAGCGGTTTTATACTTATCACGGGCCCGACCGGCAGCGGTAAAAGCACAAGTATGCGTTGTTTTATAGACAGCTTGAACGACGGAGAAAAACACATCATGTCCGTGGAAGATCCGGTCGAATACGTAATCGACGGCGTAACACAAATACAAACCGACAACACGGAAAATTTCCATTCGGCGCTTAAAAGCGCACTTAGACAAGACCCCGACGTTCTCGCCATAGGTGAAATCAGAGACGGTGAATCCTGTAAAGTCGCAGTGGAAAGCGCTCTTGCCGGAGGATATATAATCGCCACCTTGCACACGAAAAACGCCTCGTCCGCCGTAGAACGAATGTCGGGGCTTGGAACGGACACGACACAACTTGCCGCATCACTTGGAATAATAATAAATCAACGCCTCGTAAGAATACTCTGCCCGAATTGTAGAAAAGAAATTGAATACGACGGCGAAAACATCCCTTCGCTTAAACTTAAACACAAAGATAAGCTTTTTACCCAAGCGGGTTGCGAAAAATGCGGATATGTAGGTTTTGTAAGAAGGCAAAGCATATTTGAAATAATAAGCGTAAATGATAAAATGCGCCTTGAAATTAGGGAACACGGCACATTCAAAGCGGACAACACACAAATTGAAACGCAGGTCATCCAACTTTTAAAAAACGGCGAAATCATATTAAAAGACGCATTTTCGCTGATAGGTACGGATAAATGAAAATAAGAGAAAACCAAAAAAGAGACTTTTACCACACCCTTAAAATATTTTCAAAAAATGACTTCTCCCTCACACAAATACTCCCCCTCACTAAAAAAATCCTGCCGGAAAAAACATTAAATGAACTCTCCGACATGATAAACGACGGCAAAAAACTCAGTCTGTCCCTGGAAAAATGCGGTTTAAGCGACTCTTTCGTGACTGCCGCAATAAAAATAGGCGAAGAGACGGATAGCCTCATATCGGCATATCAAAATGCGGCTGAATACTACGAACAGAAAAAGAAAATAAGGGACCGCATGATAAAAATTCTCGCCTATCCCGCTCTGGTAACGACCGCACTCATAACCGTCATAATATTTGTAACCCTGTACATAATGCCGAATTTAAGCGAAATTTATGTAGAAACGAATCAAAGCGCCCCGTTTATAATTAAATTATACTTGAATATAAGAAACATCACCTCATTTCACGGCGTAAGTTTCATTATTTTAATGCTTATACTATACTTTTCAATCAAACCGCTCATTTCAAAAATAAAAATCAGCCCTTATAAAACAAAAATCCCCCGTATAATATTTCTGCAAAGATTTCTCACAAGATTTAAAATCCTCCTGTCTGCTGAAATTTCACTTAGCGAAACATTAAATATCCTCGAAAATGCGGAAGAAATTTCATATTATCGTGAAATCATACACAAGATACACGAAAAAATGAACGACGGCAAATCGCTTTCAACTTCTTTTTCGGATTTTAGCGAAATCTTTGACGAAAATTTCACCTCCCACATAAAACAAGGAGAAAATAACGGCGACATATTAAGCTCCGTAAAATACCTATGTGACATACAGGACTATGAAACCGCAAAACTTCTCGATATTCTCGGTGAATACGGACAAAGCGCATTAATACTGCTGCTTGCAATTATAATATTTATATTTATGAATACTTTGATGCCGCTTTTAAACGTCGGAGAAATATACCTGAACTGACACTTGGAGAAAACTATGGAAAACTTAAAATTTTTCAGCATCATAAATAATTTGATAACCGAAATCGACATAAAATCTTCAAATATACCGGAAAAACTTATATTTTACAGTCCATATATGATTGAAACTTCAAACAAAGTAAGCATATCTGAAGAAAAGTCCGACTTTAATTACACCACATTGAATAAAAAAAACCTGTCCCTGAAAATCCCAACAATGCTAATTAATGAACTTTATAAAATGAGCAAATTACATTCCAAACTCTATTCTCCGATGTCGTACGCCATGGACCTTAAAATCCGAAACGGTTACGTCCTCATGAAACACGCACAAAAAGCCCATATTTTCATATTTAAAAACGGTGAACTCAGTTTTTCAAATATAGGAAACACTGAAAATATAATGTTCAACCTAAAAATAAAAGACGATACGAAAGACATAATAATATCTGAAAATTTATAATACCGATTTGCTTTTAAAAATGCAGTATAAGGAGGGCGTATGGAGTGGAATGCGGAAATAAAAAAAGCACATTATACAAACATAACATTTAAAGCCGTTTTTATTTTAATTACGGTAATCACGGTTTTTTCGGCAATCATAACCGAAAATATAAAAAATGAAAAAATCGAAGAACTTGAAGACAAAACTGCGGCATTTGACTTTTATGAGAATACAGGAATGCCTTCAGAAGAAAAAGAAGAAAAATCGGAAATTAAGCTCGACAAAATATTAAGCCTCTTAAACAACCGATATGTGGATACAATCAACTACTCGGAAGAAAAAACAACAATATCGGTTAAAAATATAACCGATTCGGAATTTAAAGCACTCAAAAAAGAACTTGACAAACAGAAACTGTCCGCAAAAATCATCGACGGGGGAGGCGAAGAAAGTTGGGAAAACCTAACGCTGGAAATTCACACAAAATAAAATCGTGCATTACCATACTTATTCTATCAACCATAATGCTGATATTCACAATAAACAACATCATAAAAATCATATCTTTGAATAAAGAAATCTCAAAACTTGAAAATTCATATCGACAGACATCAGATGTAACAAAAAATGTAACAAAAAAATCAAAGCCTCAAGACATATTCACGACCGAAAAACTGCTTTCCGATAACGGCGTCAAAATAAGCGAAAGAACGATAAACAAAGCGGGAGATGACACAACTGCAATATACTCCGGAACAATCTCTCAAAATGATATAAACGCTCTGTTTAAAAATCTTAAAAACTGCGGTATCATAAATTTTGACCTCTCAAAGGAAGAAACGATGGACACGATAAAACTTGAAATGGAATTTCCGATAAAAAATGATTAAAACAGCCGCAAAAAGCGGCTGTTTTAATTTGAAATCACGCTATTTTAATTTTTTATTTCCATAAGATTTATTGCAACTCTAATACTGAAACATGATAGAAAAATCATTAATTTTGTAACGCTTTAGCTTGAGTTTACAAACTCGCTGAGTTCTAATACTGATTAGCTTTAAAAAATGTAGTATTATATCTAACCGGAATTTAAT
>CAMYCP010000105.1 GCA_947254385.1 uncultured Filifactor sp.
CTCAAATAAAATTCATATTATTTTCATTCGCTTGTAATTCGTGATAAGAGCTAAAATATGATATAATTTATTTTATATAGAAAAAATATGCGAAAAATTTATTAAAGGGGTATAGATGAACAATTTAAATTTAGAGTGGTATCCCGGACATATGAAAAAAGCGAAAGAACTTCTAATCTCAAATCTTAAACTGATAGATGTCATAATTCAGGTAATTGACTCAAGAATCCCTCTAAGCAGTATAAATCCGGATATCATGGATATAATAAAAAACAAGCCGTTTTTAATCGCCTTAAATAAAACCGATTTGGCTGAAGATTATTGGACGGATAAATGGCTTGAATATTTTAAGGCGCAAAATATCAAATCAGTCAAAATAAATTCCGTATCGGGACAAGGAATAAATAAAATGCTGAAATCGGTAGAAAACTGCTACTTTGAAAAAAAAGAAAGGCTAAATCAAAAAGGTGTGGTTAACCGTCCTATAAATGTAATGGTCGTAGGTATTCCAAATTCCGGAAAATCCACTCTCATAAATAAAATAGCAGGCAAAAAATCCGCCGAAACCGGAAATAAACCCGGTGTCACTAAAGGAAAGCAATGGGTAAGGATAGGAAACAGACTGAACTTACTCGATACACCGGGGCTTTTGTGGCCAAAGTTTAAAGATGATAGAACCGGTTTGATGCTGGCGTTTACCGGTTCTTTAAAAACTAATCCCGATCTTAATGAAGAAATTGCTTACGCTCTTCTGGATTTTATAAAAAAAGATTATCTTTCTCTATTATGCAATAAGTATAATTTAAAGCATGAAGAGTATGACGACACCTTGAAACTTTACGACGAAATTGCAAAAAATACAGGCAACTTAAGCAGGGATAAAACTCCGGATTATAACAAAACTGCGGAACTTTTGCTCAATGATTTTAAAAACGGCAGACTCGGTAAAATAACGTCGGAAAAACCGGAAGAAGTGATCTGATTTGAAAAAAGAAAGCATGGCGGAAATAAAAAAACGTATAGAAACTCTGGACATAGAGTCCTATCCGGATGTAATAGCTTATCTTATTGAAGATGAACGCATCGGAGTTAAAAAAATCGCTCTGAGCATGGAAAATTCACTAAAAAAATACCGTAAAGCGCAGAAAAAAACCGATGAACTGATTGTGTACGAAAGAGGTTTAATAAACTGCAAAGTTCTTTTTTCAGGAGTTGACGAGGCGGGCAGAGGCCCTTTAGCCGGCCCGGTGGTCGCAGCTTGTGTTATAATGAAAGAAACAAGTAAAATTGCAGGCGTAGACGATTCCAAAAAACTCAGTGAAACAAAAAGAGAGAAGCTTTACGACAAGATACTGCAAGATGCCGTATCTTACGGGATAGGAATATCCGACAATATTGAAATAGACAAAATAAATATCTTAAATGCAACTTTTGAGGCTATGAAAAGAGCTGTCAAAGAAATGCCTATAAAACCTGAGTTTATATTAGTGGACGGCAACATGAAAATCCCCGAAGAACCGATTATGCAAAAAAATGTAATAGACGGGGATGCGTTATGTTACAGTATCGCCTGCGCAAGTATCATAGCAAAGGTCACAAGGGATAAGATGTTGGCGGAGCTTGATAAAAAATATCCCGAATACGACTTCGCCTCAAACAAAGGCTACGGGACGGACAAGCATTATGATGCGCTTAGAAAATACGGTCTTACTCCCGTCCACAGAAAATCGTTCATTCATTTGTAATTTTAAAGAAAGGAATGTTATGAATCACATTTTGGTAATTGATGATGAAAAGAGAATAAGAGATCTCATGGCGCTCTATTTAAAAAAAGAAGGCTATGACGTCACGGAATTTGACAACGGAAACGATGCGGAGATTTTCCTTCAGACGAACGATGTCGATTTGATTGTTTTGGACATAATGATGCAAGGCATCAACGGACTGGACTTATGTAAAAAAATAAGATTTAAAAGTAATGTCCCCATTATTTTTGTATCCGCACGAAGTGACGAAGTGGACAGAATCCTCGGCTTGGAGCTGGGTGCGGACGATTATTTGCCAAAACCTTTCAGCCCCAGAGAATTGGTTGCAAGAGTCAAAAATATACTCAAACGCATCGAAAGACCTCATAAAAAAATTTTCGACAATATTTTACAAATCGGAGATGTTACTCTTTTTATAGAACAGAGGGTAATAAAAATACGGGATACGGAATTTCCTTTCACCGCTAAAGAGTTTGAAGTGCTTAAGTTTTTAATCGAAAACAAGGGTTATCCCCTCTCACGGGAAAAAATAATCCAAAAAGTATGGGGATATGAATATGACGGTTACGATAGAAATGTTGACGACACGATAAAACGTCTACGTAAAAAATTGAAGGAGGGTAATTCCGAAGTAAAAATTCAAACCGTTTGGGGATATGGATACAAGGTATCGGACGATGAGTAAAATCGGCAAAAAAATAATAATGAGCTATTTTATAATAGTCATTTTCACAATAGGATTATCCATGGGAATTACAAAAGCCGGATTTTCGGAAAAAATCGGTATGAAACTTGAAAACGACGTAAAAAATAATGCACAGATATTGTCGTCTCAAATTGAAAAAACGTTCAAAAAACAAATTTTGGAGGGAAATGAAGACTTAACACTCTCCGACTTATTCAATAAAAAAAACCTGCTCTTCATAAACGGCGACCTTTCAAAATCCGACTTTGAAGTGGAAGATATAAATCACGTCAAAATTTTTGAATCGTGGGGATTTAAGGAAAGAAAAAGATTTGCAATATTTAACTTGAACAAAGACGGCTTTTTTACATTCACACGACCGATAAACGACATGGTGAACAAAAAGCGCATAGGATATCTTACAATAGTTGCGGAAAACGGCGACATAGACATATTTAACGGCATAATGAACAAATCGTTTTTATTTGCCCTTTCCATTTCCCTGTTAATAACCTTAGTATTGTCTTTTATCTTTGAACACACGCTGATAAGGCCGATAAACAAATTAAAATACAGTATACAGTCATTTTCCATGAACAATCTACAAAATTGGGAAAATATAGACACCAACGATGAAATAAGCGATTTAAGCGTGGAATTTCAAAAAATGGCTCAAAACTTAATAAAATACGACAAAAAACAAAAAGAGTTCTTTCAAAATACTTCCCATGAACTTAAGACCCCTCTCATGTCAATAAAAGGTTATGCCGAGGCAATACGTGACAAAGTCGTGCCGGAAGAGTCGTTGGACGAGTTTTTGCAGATAATAATAGACGAAACCGATCGTCTGACCGCCACGGTCAACAATATAGTATACCTTTCAAAACTTGATAACAGCGACAATTTTATAAACAGAAAAAAAAAGACGGTCGATTTACACGAATTTATGTCGGAAATGGAAGAAAAGTTTAAGATAATATCGGAAGAAAAAAATATACACATAAACAATAAAATAGAACAAAATCTCTATATCTCATGTGATGAAGAGCAACTGTTCACAATCTTCAACAACTTGATTTCAAATTCCATGAGGTACGCCAAACATAATATTGACCTTATTTCAGAAAAAGAAACAGACAAGATAAAAATAACAGTATGTGACGACGGTGACGGATTTGACAAAGATGAAACCGACGTTATATTCGACAGATTCTACAAAGGTAAAAAAGGCAACACAGGTCTCGGTCTTGCAATAGTTAAAGCCGGAACGGAATATATGCGCGGCACGGTCAAGGCATATAATAATTCTGAAAACGGAGGAGCTTGCGTGGAAGTTACCCTTCCGATAAAATAACATGTGACATAAAAATCTTAAAAATACAAAAAATGCTGAATTTAACGAAATAAAACGTTGAATTTCAGCATTTTTAATTTTTGTAATACCAAGTTACATAAAAAATTGTAGTATTATAATATCCTAATAGAAATATCATTTGATTTATTGTGACCGTCATTTTAGAGTTTTATTAATTATAACGTTTGTTAAAAATCACTCCCCGTATAATTTGAAAAGTTATTTTTCAAATATAATTTATTACATCGAACACTTCGTGCATTATTTCAAACGAACGAAGTGAGTATGGCAAGCCTCACTCAAATGATGATACCTTAATGATTTTTCTATCGGCTTTCAGCATTAAAAAGCAAATCGGTATAAAAACTTACTTTTGAATCAAAATGCGCTATTTTTTCATAAAAGTAAAAATAAACACCATCACTCCGAGGATTATTCGGTAAATCCCAAACGCCGTAAACGAACGATTTTTGATATATCCTATAAACAGTCGTATTACAGCCAGAGCGGTAACAAACGCTATAAAAGTTCCGAACAATATGAGAGCCCATTGTCCCGCCGTAAAAGAAACGCCGAGTTTAACAACTTTTAAAAGCGTTGCCCCTAGCATTGTAGGAATCGCAAGGAAAAAAGAAAATTCCGCCGCGGCGGTTCTCGATGTGCCGAGCATCATGGCGGCAAATATGGTAGCTGCCGATCTGGAAGTGCCGGGAATCATGGCTAAACATTGAAAACAACCTATCAAAAATGCCGTTTTGACGTCCATGCTGTTCACATTTGTTATTCTGAAATCCTTTTTCATATTTTTTTCAAGTAAAATGATGCCGATACCCCAAAATACGAGAGTTGTCGCCACAACGGTATTCTTAAAAAGATACTTGTCTATAATATCATCGAACAAAAGTCCCAAAACCACGGCGGGAAGTACGGCTATGACAACCATTATCCATAGCCTAAGCGTCATCATATTTTCTTTTTTACTTTTATTTCGGCTTAAAGGATTGAGTTTTTCAAAGTATAAGACAACTACCGACAAAATCGCACCCAGTTGTATAATTACATCGAATGCGTTGGAAAAACTTTCATCTGTAAATGTAAAAAGATTGTGAAACAAAATGAGGTGTCCCGTGCTGCTTATAGGCAAAAATTCGGTAATTCCCTCAACTATCCCTAAAAAAAACACCTTAATTATATCCGGCATAATTTCTCCTTAAATTTAATAATATCGTTAAGTCCGGCTTAACGATGTAAAATTTGTAAATTCTTTGAAATCTGATTTATCGAATTTGTAATATCCTATGATATGGTTTTTACTTCCAAAACACCTCTACCATTATACATGAA
>CAMYCP010000106.1 GCA_947254385.1 uncultured Filifactor sp.
AAAAAAAACGTTATAATAAAAACTGATATTACATAATATGTAATTTTATTTTTGAATATTTTTGACAATTTTATTTTCATAAATTTTTCCTGAAACTAAAAAAGATTTTCTCTTCTAAGACTTACAAATTTTCCGTTGCCGAGTACTATATGATCCAATATCTTTATCCCCAAAATATCACCGCTTTCAGCCAATCTTCTGGTCAATATAATATCTTCCTCGCTGGGAGCGGGATCCCCCGACGGATGATTATGTGCTAAAATAATTCCGTTTGCACTGTCCAATATAGCTTCCTTAAATACTTCTCTGGGATGCACTATCGTTTCGTTAAGCGAACCCATTGAGATTATTCTTTCCGATATTATGCGATTTTTAGTGTCTAAATTGATAATTTTAAAATATTCTTTTTCTTTATATCTCAATTCTTCCATAAGATATTCGGCCACACTTTCAGGGTCTGTCACCTGAAAAGTATCTTCCGCGTTAGCTTTGGATATACGTTTTGCAAGCTCAAGTGTACATATTATTCGGCAGGCCTTTGCTTGCCCTACACCTTTTATTGCAATTAAATCTGCAAATTTAATGCGTGCAAACCTTTTTAAGCCGTTAAACTGATTAAGTATATATGAGCTTAAATTTATAACGGACATTTCAGCATTTCCGGTGCCTAACAAAATAGCAATCAATTCTTCATCTTTTAATGACTCAACCCCATATAAAACCAATTTCTCGCGCGGTAAATTTTTTTCATTCACGTCATTTAATTTATTCAAATTGTTCACCGTTTCTTAAATACGATAAGATTTTAAGTGCCGGAAATCCTATGACGTTTTCGATGTCACCTTCGTACATTTCAACAAAATCATATGCTCCGCTCTGTATTCCGTATCCTCCGGCTTTATCTTTGTAATCACCTGTTTTTATATATGATGATATCTCGTAATCACTTATTTTTTTAAATTTTATCAAAGTATCACAATAATCTGTAATTTTATATCCGGCATTTACATTTAATATTGAAAATCCAGTTATTACATGCTGTATAGAATCGCTCATAATATTAAGCATCCGTTTTGCATCATTTTCATCTACCGGCTTTCCTAATATTTTTCCATTACACTCAACTATCGTATCACACGACAATACCGTCCTGTTCGGGTAATCGTCCGCCACCGCCCTACCTTTTAAGTATGCTATGGACATAGCGGTTGACGGACTTGAAAGATAAAAATCTTTTTTTTCGTCTATGTTGCGGGATATTATTTCAAAATCCACGCCGTAACTTGCTAAAATTTCCTTTCTGCGCGGTGAATTAGACGCCAAAATTATTTTTTCCAATTATTTAATCCTTTCTTCAGGATATACCATTACATTTAATGCTTTAGAAAGTACCCTTACTTCAGCAGGTAAACTCTTTCCTTTTTCCCCGTCGACTGCGGTAATTATATTTTTGTCGGTTGATATACTGAATACGTCACTGCATAATATTTCAACACAAGGATGATTACTCCAATTTTCACCCATAAGTATCTTTAAAAACAAATCAGCCGCTTCTACAGGTTCGGACTCTTTTATAAGCACGAGTTCCATCTTTCCGTCATGATAATTGTTGTCGTTTAAAAAATTTTCAAAGTTTCCTACACTTCTGCCGTTCATAAGTATAAACAAAAATATTGATTCCGTAATTTTTTGTTCCGGAGTTTCAACGGTAATTTCAAAACTTTCAAGATTTTTAAGTTCACTTAACGGTTTTACATAGTAGGCTATAGGCCCTAAGGCTTGTTTAAGTTTGCTTTCCGTTGAAAAAGAAGTATTTACAAAAGCTCCTCCGGCAAAAGTTGATAAAAATACATCGGATTCATTTATAAGTCCTATATCTACTTTGCGCGGCACGCCTTTAAGTGCAAGATTCAAATTTTCGGGGATATCCGAAGTATAATTCAGATTAGTTGTAAAATTATTGCAGGTACCGGCAGCTATAGGTATCAACGGCTTATCCGATTTTAAATCGTGCATATATTGTGCAACATTTTTTAAAGTACCGTCGCCGCCCGATGCGGCTATAAAATCACAATCCGTTTCTTTGATTAACTTCAAATTTATTTTATCATCTTCAAACAATCTACTTGTAAGTACGATAAATCCCTCTTTATTGAATTGAGAAATGATACTGTCCAAATTCTTAGGTACATATCTGTCTCCTGAAACAGGATTGTATAAAAACAAAACTTTATTCATAATCATTTTTCCTTTCCATACATCTCATGTAAACATCTTACTGTATAATCAATGTCTTCTTTATTTATCCAATAATGCGTTACAAAACGAAACAACCCGTTTTCTACCGGATTTATCAAAATTCCTTTTTCTTTTAATCTTTCCGGTTCAAAAATTTTAAGTGCTTTTTCATCAGTAACTTTAAAAAACACCATATTTATATCCAAATTGTCTTTCATTACCGAAACGGGTAAAGTTGACAGCTTATCAGATAAATATTTTGCGTTATCATGATCTTCAATGAGTCTAAGGCGCATTTTTTTGAGGGCTATAAGTCCGGGAGCCGCTAAAACTCCGGTTTGACGCATACCTCCGCCCATTATTTTACGTTTTTTTCTTGCTTCGTCTATAAATTCCTTACTTCCGACGAGTAAAGATCCTATGGGAGCACACAATCCTTTGGAAAGACAACATGAAATCGAATCGGCATATTTTGCCAAATCTTCCGCTTTACAGGATAAAGCGGTTACGGCATTAAAAAATCTGGCACCGTCCAAATGAACCTTGATATTATATTTACGGGAAATGTCAAAAACTTGTTTCATATATTCCAAATCAAGCACGGTACCGTCCGAAAAAGCATTTTCCAAACATATAAGCGCTGTCTTGGGATAATGGATATCTTCCGTTTTGCGTATCGTCATTTCTATCTTTTCTATATCCATTTTTCCATGAAATGAGGGCAAAGTTCTAAATTGCGCTCCGGCTATTATCGCACCTGCTCCCGCTTCATGTTCTATTATATGACATTCTTCAGATAATATAACTTCCTGTCCTCTCTTTATGTGAGTAAATAAAGCAAGTTGATTACTGAACGTACCACTGGGAACAAAAAGCGCCGCCTCTTTGCCTAAAAGATTTTTAGCGTACTCCTGTAATTCGTTTGTAGTTATATCATCTTCATATACATCATCACCGACAACGGCGTTTTTCATAGATTCACGCATTTCATCGGTCGGCTTAGTTACAGTGTCACTTCTAAAATCTATATTTTTCATTTTTTCTCCTTCAGTCAAATATTTTTAAAAGTTTAAAGTTTAAATAATCACAACTCACCAAATTATAAAAAGTATTGTTCTTTTGTCCCGTAAATCCCGAAAGAAAAGAATCTTTTCCGTGTAAATGTCCATATACTACCATATCGGTGTTATAAGCATCTATAATATTCGTAAAACCTGAATCTTCATGCTTTTCATTCATCGGAGGATAATGCATCATTACTATAATCTTTTTACATGATAAATTTTTGTAATCTCTTGATTTAAAAGAATTTTCAAGCCTCAACACTTCATGATTATATATCTTTGAATCTTCCGGTTTAAACATACACGAACCCGGACAATTCCATCCTCTTGTACCGTAAACACAATAATCATTCCATACAAAAGAATTATTATGCAAAAAAGAAAGATTTGAAAAAGCTCTACTCATCTTTGATACACTATCCCACCAATAATCATGGTTGCCTCGTATTAATATTTTATCTCCCGGCATTTTATCTATTTTTTGTAAATCCAAAACAGCGTCTTTAAACTTCATCTCCCATGAAATATCTCCGGCAATAAGCACCAAGTCACCATCTTTAACCTGCTCTTTCCAGTTATTGAAAATTTTCTGTTCGTGATTATGCCATCCGAATTTATCCATAGGTTTAGGATGAACGGTTGAAAGATGTAAATCACCTATTGCAAAAACAGCCATTCCTTCTCCATTAAATTAAATCAAATTGTAATTTATACTATCTTCTAATAGAAATATCATTCAATTTATCGTGACCGGAACTTTAGAATTTTATTAATTATAACACTTGTTAAAAAGTGCTCCCGGAGTAATTTAGGCTAAATAGTTATTTCTCGTTACATTAGACATACTTCGGGCGTTATTTTGAACTGAGCAAATGTGGAAAGCCTTACTAAAGCGTTACAACATTAATGATTTTTCTACCTGATTTTAGTATTAAATAAAACCGGTATATCCTAAAACATTATAATTTCATCATTTTTCAAACAAATTAAAGGGATATTCTCATATTCCACACTATATAAAAACAATCCGCAAGCGGGAGCGGTCTGTCCTGCAAAGCTACGTGATTTTTTTTCCAAGATATTTAAAATATCATAATCTTTACCTTTACCTATTCCTATAAGCGTACCGGATATGATTCGTATCATATTATATAAAAAACCATCACCGGTAATAAATATTTTAATTATGTTTTTTTCTTTTTTTATTTCCGCATTAAAAATAGTCCTAATATCAGTTTTTGTAAAAGAACCTTCCGCTTTAAATGAAGAAAAATCATGTGTTCCGACTAAAATTTCAAGTGCGCCTTTCATCTTATGTATATCCAACTTTTTAGGCACAAAACAACTTCTCCCGTGCAAAAAAGGGCTCTCTACAGAACTATTGTCTATAACATACATATATGTTTTACGTTTAGCATGATATCTGGCGTTAAATGAATCAAAAACCTCAATACTTTGAACTATTCGTATATCGTTTGGCAAAAAGTGATTTAATGCCTGGCTGAATTTTTCAGCAGGTATATCGGTTTCAGTTATAAAATTTGCAACCTGACCTAAGGCGTGTACTCCGGCATCAGTTCTGCCCGAACCCGTCAAATTAATTTTTTCTCCCGTTATATGAAAAACAGCTTTTTCGATTTCCTCCTGCACGGAAGGCAAATTAATCTGCCTTTGCCAACCTTTGTATGACGTGCCTAAATATTGTATAACCAAAGCTATATTCATAAAAATATCCTTTTTGTCAAATTAATTTTGTTAATAAAATTTTATTTCCTATTTTCATAATTATAACAAGTTTTTTAAAAATAATCTGTAAAA
>CAMYCP010000107.1 GCA_947254385.1 uncultured Filifactor sp.
GTTATGTTCATTACTCAAACAAATTATATTAAGGGCATCTTAAAAAAATTTATAAAAATTAAAAAAACAGAATTTCAAACATTGTAAAATCAATATTTTATTTTTTGAGAATAGATTTTTTAGATTTCCCATTAAAAAAATAAAAATGCTTTGTTAAAAAATATTATCATATTTCAAAGGAGAAAAAATATGCAGGATAAACGCAAGTTAGGCAATTTTCTGCTACTGTTGACGGCTTTTATATGGGGGATGGCATTTGCAAGTCAAAGGCTTGCTATGGGTTATGTAGGGCCGTATACTTTTATGGCGTGCCGTTTTTTGCTTGCAAGTATAAGTTTGGGCGTATTGCTATATTTTATGAAGGGAAAAGCCGAAAATTTAAAAGCAGTTGATAAAAGTGTAATTAAAAGCGGAGTTATGATAGGGCTTGTATTATATTGCGGGGCGCTCCTGCAACAGGTGGGTATGGTTTATACTACGGCAGGTAAGGCGGGTTTTATAACTACATTATATATAATATTGGTTCCTATATTCAGAACGATTTTCGGCAACAAAATCGGAAAAAATGTGTGGATAGGTGTAGTGACGGCATTTTTCGGACTTTCTTTTATAATGCTTAAAGAAAATATGTCCATCGAAAAAGGCGATGCTATAGTGTTCGCCGGATCATTTTTTTGGGCGGCGCATATTTTATTTGCCGATAACTTTACTCGAAAACACAATCCTGTTATGTTATCGTTTATACAATTTTTAACGGCTTTCGTATTGTCGACTTGCATGATGTTTATACTGGAAAAACCGAGTTTGGACGGAATAAGGTCGGCGTTTCCCGCAATATTTTATGCCGGAGTAATATCCGCAGGGGTCGGTTTTACTCTTCAGATTGTGGCGCAAAAATATACGTCTCCGACAGTTGCATCACTTATACTTTGCAGTGAAGCTGGGTTTAGCGTGCTGGGCGGATATATTGTATTGCATGAAATTTTGACGAAAAAAGAACTCCTAGGTTGCACCTTGATGTTTGCCGCAATAATAATTGCTCAGTTACCTGATAAAAAGTTAAAAATAAATAAAGCTGATTGCTGATTTAAAATAGAGTGTATTTAATTTGTAAGTGAAGTTTTTTAAAAAGTCAAAATAATGAATTTTTGGAGGTATGCATGAATAAAATCGGTATTATAGATACCGTAGATACGGACGAACTTGAAAGACAGAGAGAATTTATATATGCGATAAGAAAAAACGGTGAAAAAAACAAAAAATATATCTGCGTCACGTGGGGTTGTCAAATGAATGAACATGACAGCGAGAATCTTTCCGCCATGCTTGAAGAAATGGGATATGAAACTACGGACGAAGAAAAGGATGCCGACCTTGTAATATATAATACCTGTGCCGTGCGTGAAAATGCCGAACTTAAAGTTTACGGCAATTTGTCGCATTTAAAAATATATAAAGATAAAAATCCGGACATGACAATAATAGTTTGCGGTTGCATGATGCAGCAAAAACATATAGCCGACGAAATTAAGAGTAAATATACACACGTGGACATAGTTTTCGGAACGCACAATATATATAAATTTCCGGAAATGTTGTATAGACATTTACAGGACAGAGATAAACGCATATTTGAAATATGGAATACCGACGGCACGTTGGTGGAAGGTTTGCCCGGAATACAAAAATTTGATGTCAAATCGTATGTAAATATAATGTACGGGTGCAACAATTTTTGTACTTATTGCGTAGTACCTTATACACGAGGCAGAGAACGCAGTCGGGATCACAAGAACATAACCGACGAAGTCAAAAGACTTGTGTCGGAAGGTAAGAAAGAAATTATACTTTTAGGGCAAAACGTCAATTCATACGGCAATACCTTATCTGAAAAATTCAGTTTCAGCAATTTGCTTGAAGAACTGAACGAAATTGACGGTTTGGAACGTATCAGATTCATGACATCACATCCTAAAGATTTGTCGGATGATCTTATTTTTGCCATGGCGAATTTGTCCAAAGTATGCGAAAATTTGCATTTACCGATACAGTCAGGGAGCAGCGCAATACTAAAAAAAATGAATCGCCATTACACTAAAGAAGATTATTATAACCTCATAGATAAACTTAAGAATAAAATCCCGAACATAACTTTAACCACCGATATTATGGTGGGGTTTCCGGGAGAGACGGAAGAAGATTTCTTAGAAACGCTTGAAGTGGTGGAGAAAGTGAGATATGATTCCGCATTTACATTTTTGTATTCCATGCGTGACGGCACTCCTGCGGCACGTATGAAAAATCAGATAAGTGAGGAGATTAAAGCCGACAGATTTAAACGTTTGCTTGCCTCGGTAAATAAAATCGCCATGGAAAAGAATGCCGAATATAAGGATAAAACGGTTGAAGTACTGGTAGAGTCGCTAAGCAAACGTGACAAAAACAAACTTACAGGCAGAACACGCGCAAACAAACTTGTAAACTTTACAAGTCCCGATAAGGAAATTATAGGAAAGATTGTACAGGTAAAAATAACGGAACCCAAATCTTTTTCATTGAACGGTGAGATAGTTTTGTAGGAGGGATAATATGGCAAAATTAACTCCTATGATGGATCAGTATTTTAAAATAAAAAAAGCTCACCCAGATTCTATAATATTTTTCAGGCTTGGGGATTTTTATGAAATGTTTTTCGAGGATGCCGAAGAAGCCTCCAAAATACTTGAAATAGTACTCACCGGCAGGCCTTACGGCAACAATAAAAAAGCGCCCATGTGCGGGGTACCTTATCATAGCTGTTCTCCATATATAGAAAAACTCATAAACGCCGGCAAAAAAATTGCGATATGCGAACAAATGGAAGATCCGAAATTTGCCAAGGGGTTGGTTGAGAGAAAAGTCATAAGGATAATCACACCCGGAACTTATATTGACGACAAAGAAATCAAATCTTTCCAAAATAACTATATCATGTCGCTTATATACACCACGTTCGGTTTTTCCGTTGCATATACGGACATTTCAACTAAAGAATGGAATATAGGTACAATCTCGGAAGACGACTTTTTGGATTTCTTTTTGAAATTATCACCTAAGGAAATGGTAGCCGATGAAGAATTTGTACGTCTGCTTGACGGAAATAAAAAAGTTTTTAAACAACTTAAATTTGCAATAGAAGACAACGGAATATGTATAAGCGCGCATGATTTTAAAAATACATCTTCAAAAATTTCAGACTACACAAAAATTTTAAATCAAAGTGAAAATATAGCATTTAATACGCTCGTGCAATATGTGGCATATACACAAAATACGGACAATGTTTTTACGGGAGAAATTAAACGAATAGACGAAAGTGAATATCTTAAACTTAATTTTGATACGGTAAAAAATTTGGAGTTACTTCGTTCAAACTCTTCCGGCATCAAAAAAAATTCACTTTTCGGGATATTGGATCATACTCAAACATCAATGGGTGCACGGACATTGCGCAAATGGATTGAAAAACCTTTAAAAAATATAACCGCAATAAACAATCGTCTTGATATTATAGAAACTTTAATTTCCGATCCGTTTTTAATTTCCGCTTTATCCGAAACCATCCGTGAAATTTATGATATTGAGCGAATATCCGGGAAAGTTACTTTCGGTACGGCAAGTGTCGCTGATTTTGTAAATTTACGAAAGTCACTGGAATATTTGCCTAAATTGAACGAAATAATAAATAATTCGGGCAGCGAGATTTTAATTCAAAACTTCGGAAATTCCGATGACCTTTCCGACGTGTACAAACTTTTATTCGATACGCTTTCTGAAAACCCCTCATCACTTCTTAGAGACGGAGAGATAATAAAAGAAGGATATTCAGCCGAACTTGACGATTTGAGAGAAACGGAAAAACACTCTTCGGATATAATACAAAAAATTGAAGAACGGGAAAGAGAAAAAACCGGGATTAAAAATCTAAAGATAGGATACAATAAGGTTTTCGGTTACTACATCGAAATCAGCCATGCGGCGGGCAAAAATAAAGAAATACCCGAAAATTACATCAGAAAACAGACGCTATCCACGGCGGAGCGTTATATCAATCAGGAACTTAAAGCAATTGAAGAAAAAATACTCACCGCACGGGAAAAATCCGTACAACTGCAAAGTGTAATATATAATGAGCTTAAAGATAAGATAAAAGAATCGGTATTTAGAATACAACAGACGTCTAACCGTATCGGAAGACTTGATTCTATAATTTCATTGTCCTGTTGTGCAACGGAAAATAACTATGTAAGGCCTGAGATTACAAATGACGGTGTTTTACGGATTATGGAAGGGCGTCATCCGGTAATAGAAAAAAGGTCATCTTCAATGTTCGTACCGAATGACATAAAATTAGACAACGACAAAAATTTTATGATAATAACCGGCCCCAACATGGGCGGAAAATCTACTTACATGAGACAAAACGCCCTCATAACAATAATGGCTCACATGGGATCGTTCGTTCCAGCAGGAAGTGCGAAAATTCCTCTAACCGATGCGGTATTTACACGGGTAGGGGCATCGGACGACTTATCGGGCGGACAAAGTACGTTTATGGTGGAGATGAAAGAAGTCTCATACATTTTAAGTCATGCGACAAAGGACAGCGTGGTATTGCTTGACGAAGTCGGACGGGGAACCGGCACGTATGACGGAATGAGCATAGCTTGGGCGATAATTTCATACATTTGCGATCACATACACTGTAAAACCTTGTTTGCCACTCACTATCATGAAATTACGAACATCGAAGAAGAGAAACCTTCCGTTGTAAACTACTCCGTCGCCGTTCAGGAAAAAAGCGGAGAGATAAACTTCTTGCGCAAAGTAATGGAAGGAAAAACGGACAAAAGTTACGGTATTCACGTAGCAAAACTTGCGGATTTACCGATGGAAGTAATACGCACGGCTGATGAAAAACTCATACAGCTGGAACAAAATTTTTCCATAAGTCAAAATAGCGACGAAAATGCCAAGCCAATAATAAAATACTGTCTCTTATACACATCTCCGAGCCCACGAGACTCCTGAGCATCTC
>CAMYCP010000108.1 GCA_947254385.1 uncultured Filifactor sp.
AACTAACGGTTTTCTCTTATCAATGATGTTAAGTATAGTATAACACATTTTAATATATTAAGAAAGGAAAAGGTTGCTCCTACCACCACCTAAAGGTAGTGGGTTTTAAGCAACCTAATTAAATTTATGAAAAAATAAAATTTATGATTGTTTTCCTAAAAATATATTCTGTAAATATCAATAGAATACGGAATAAAAAGCAAAGCCCCATAAAAAAACGGATTTAACAACGTAATAAAAAGTATATATTTTATACTTGCTTTATTTTTTATAGCTGAAATTAAAGCTCCAAACACACCGGCAAAACAACCGACGTGAATACCGAATAAATCTGTCAGTATAAGCAAATCAGCCAAATCAAACATATTTACAAGTATATATGCTCCCATAGGAATACCTGCGTATCGAAAAGCTGTTTTTAAAGCATCGTTATATACACGCCTGAAATCGCAATCAGACATTACCACCACCTCGTTTCCATATGATACGTAAAGCAAAAGAATATGATAAGGGCATCTCTAAAAATTGATAAAAATTAAAAAAAACAGAATTTCAAACATTGTAAAATCAATATTTTATTTTCTGAGAATAGATTTTTTAAGGGTTCCCTATGATAATATAAAAATAAAATCTCAGCTCTTCAAAATTTGCTTATTTTTTTATAATTAACGATATACTCAATTATGCAAAAAAATACACAATCTCGTATATATTCATTCCATCAGAAAATCCTCTAAAAAAACCGTTTATTTGTATATCAATTGTAAAATATATAAAAAGGAACATCAAATATAAGAAAGGATTTAAAAGCATAATGAGTATTATGTGGCGTATCTTTGCTTTATTTTTTATAGTTACAATCAATGCGGCAAGCATACCTAGAACGCTTCCTATTGTAAAACCGTACATTGCCATAAAAAGCCCCAACCCCGGATCAAAACGGCCTAAAAAAAATAACAAAAAAGAAATGGCAACATATTTAAAAGATACTTTTACAGCTTTATTATAAATTTTACTAAAATTATAATTTTCCATTAATGTACACCCTCTTTCGTTATTACATAATAAGTCAAAGGCATATGTGCATGAACCATTCCAACCAGATGAGTAAATTCTCCAAACGATGTGGAATCCGCTCCCGACCATACAAAGAAATCTCTTGCCCAACGATATCTCGGAGCTAATCTAAAGTTAAATTTTCCACTTAAATATTTAAAATCCGGATATTTATCTATCTCTCTTTTATAATCAACTATCCGATCAAGTCCTGTACCTATATTGTTATGCTGTTTGGTCGAGGCTACATCTGCAAAATTCATCATTAAAAATGCGGGTTTTTGTTCCGTTGCCATATAGTATCTTTTTTCTGGCTTTCTACCTTTATTTACAGTTTCAACGGCATAACAACCTTCAGCATATTGGCTCATTCTTTTACCGAACTTATCTTTTTGTTTTTCCAAAAGTTTTTTAGCATCTTTTTCATTTAATTTATATTTTTTATGATATATACATTTTTCGTCATGAGATGCTTTATCTCCGGCATATTTATAAATTTCATTTCTATTTTCACATATCTTGTTTAATTCTTTTACTGTAATTTTTTTAGCTTCATTGTAATTATAACCAGATTTCACTTGTAGGTATTCTTCCCAAGTTTTTTGATCTCCAAACAATGCTACTCGAGTGCCACTATATTTTTTCCCGACACTTACACTCAAAGTTTTGCCATACTTTGTAAATCCCCATTTTGTAAGTGGCATACACGCTACCAAGTCATCTTCATTTACCGTGTTGAATATGGTTTTGTATTTATCAATATTTGAGAGCGTCGTGGTGTTCGGCGTTGCAAATGTATAGGTGTAGGTTTTGTATTTGCCGGTATCTTCGAGTTTTGCCCCTATTATGTTGGATATTGCGGCGCCTCGTGAATGTCCGGTAAGTAAAACTACTTTATCGGTATTTTGACCGTATGAGTTTATATATCCGTCAACTGCTCCATATAGTCTATATGCCGCAACATCAAAGCCTTTATGATGATTTTTGTTTTCCCAATCGGAATTGTTGCAGTCATAATAATTTGAACTGTCGACTCCGACATCAAAATTGCTCGACCATTCTTCAATTGTAGCGTCCGTTCCTCTAACCGCTATCACAAAAATTTCTTTGTTTTTACCGTTGCACGTAACATTTCGATGTCCCATTGTTATTTCGGAGATATCGTCATCTTTATACGTTTTTGAAAGTTCAACGGTTTTGATGTCCTTAAGTCCTGTCATCTTATAAAATTCGATTTGGTTCATGCCGGTCATTTTTTCGGTAAGATTGTCTATAGATGAATTGTGGTAAGCCAAAGTCGCAAGCATTATGCTCCAAAGTGCAATCGTCTGATCGTATTCTTTATTACTGAGTTTCGCATTGAAAAAATGGGAATAATCTATGGTAAATCTGTCATTTAACTTAAATTTATCATTTTTAAGAGTGCCTTCAAATTCATTACCGCCACATAGTTTACAATCTCCGAAATTCGATGTTTTTTTATAACTCGTAAAACATTGTTAACTTTCACGGCTCAAGGTTATATTTTTAAACATTTTTTTGCGAGGTCTTTTGTCCGGTTTTACGAGAGATCCGTCATAATCTATGTGTCCGTCGGGTATTCCGTCATAGTCCGTGTCTATCAAAACCGGGTTACTCTTATATTTCCATACGGTTATTTCTTTTATTCCGTTGTAAAGAGTTTCGGGTATGGAGTGAGATTTTAAGATTTTTAATATAAACGGCATGAGATTCATCTGCATAGATTCCCCAAGTTCTTTTTTGTCGCTTAAACCGTCTTTGTCCGTGTCTGTAAACAAAGAGTCCGACTTATTTAATTTGACGGACTGAAAATCGTCCAAAATTACCCATGTACCGTCATTTACGTTTTGATCCAACATATACACGATTTGAAGGAGTGTTTCGCTGAAATCTGCGTTTATATTGCCGTACAACGAATCTTTTAAAGCGAGCAGTTCCTTATATTCGTCTTTATCGTAAGCTATTACGGCTACATACATATTATTTTTTTGTAAGTTGGATGCAATTTCACTCATATCTTTAATTTCAGATACATTATCCATTTTGTACGGTGCATCTGTAAGCAATATTACGAATTTTGCGGCATCCGCTCTGAAATTAAGTGTCTGAGCGAGTTGAAGCGCATCTATGGGCGTTTCCGGAGTATCTCCTCCCCCTCCTACCGAAAGTTTTGACAATGCGGTTTTTAATTCGTCGGGATCGGTATACCACACATCGGAACCGTTTTTATGTAATACCGTGCTATCTTTTCCGTCAATTGTAATATCTTTGTAGTCTATAAGTGCAAAATCGGCATCTATACCGTAGTCAAATGTGAGTTTATCAGCAAAATCGTTTATATTATATGTTACGTTGCCTATAGCACCGCTCATGGAGCCGGTGGAGTCTATTACAAATACAATATCGGCTTTGCCCACTCCTTTACCTACAACACCTCCCGCCCTAAAAAATATAGGAGCGGGAGTGGTTATGGTCGATGCAATGGAAGATCCGGTCATTCGTTCTATTATATTGCGGTAGTTATCATATCTTATTGTTTCATTTAAATTTGGGGCGTTTCTTGTCGTAACGTTTGACATTTTTTCAACTTCACGCATTACATTTATTCCTATTCCTTTTAAAAATTTGTCCACGTCAAGTACGAAATACATTCCTCCACCATTTATTTCAGCCGATATACTTTTATTTTCTTCCGAAATTACGGTATCTAACAGCTCCAAGCCGTCTTCCGTGCTGTATTGTACTATGGATAAATTGTTTATGTCGCCAACATAAGGAGTGTCATACGTAAAATTAAGTTTCAGCGGAGTTTCATAGTTGCTTTTGATTAAGAGTATATCGCTCACCGCCGCTTTGTTATCCGAAAAAGCATCATAGCTTGCAATGTCTATTTTGATGTTTTCATCTATATTTCCATTTACATTCCCTGAAACGGACGGTTTTAACCAATTGTCACTGTTTATTACCGCACTGCTTTTGGCAATTTCTCCGCTTGTTTGGTCAAATGTTCTTTTTCCGTCGGGCGTTACTCCGTCAGTTATCGGATTGTTGGGATTTAATCCTATTTTTATTTCATAGTCGTCCGTCAAGCCGTCCATATCAGTATCAGATAAAATCGGCGACGTTGCGTATTTGTTTATTTCGTCGTAGTCACTTAAGGTGTCTCCGTCGCTGTCTTTATCCAAAGGATCGGTTTCGGCGTTTTGTTCTTCGATGTTCTTAAGAGAGTCAAAGTCCGGATCGAGATCGGCATCATTAACTTTTGGATCCTCGCTGTTAGGGTTTAACGGATCCGTTCCCGCTTTGTTAAATTCAAACCCGTCAGTCAAACCGTCCATGTCGGTATCGGGATTTGTCGGATCGGTTTTGAGTTCTTCTTCCCAAAAATCGTTCAGACCGTCATTATCCGTATCGGTTGAATTCATATCAGCTAAAGTCATAAAACGTATGTTTTGCGCTTTATAAACTTTTCCGTCCGCATCGGTTTCATAATAAAAAGTTATCGTTTTGGTAAAATTCGGTTTTATCTCATCATCCATGGATAAAAACGTGTACAAATCGTTTTCTTCATCATATTCGTCAAGTTCGGCTCCGTTGTAATCGTCGATCAAATTTTTGAGATTAAATTTTATAATGTAGTTTGAAATCGGCTTATTTGAAGTGTTCTTAATTTTGAAAGTGCCTTTGCAGCTTGTCCCGAAAGGTAGCGGTTCAAATTTGTAGAATAATTTACAGTCCTTAAAAGTGTACTCATCATTGTAAAAATCTTTTTCCGACCTATTTTCGGCAAAAATCGGAAATAAGTCGGTACACGAAAGCAAAAGTACAAGTAAAAT
>CAMYCP010000109.1 GCA_947254385.1 uncultured Filifactor sp.
GTATTATATGGTATTATATGGTATTATATGGTATTTATATGGTATTTATATGGTATAATGAAAGAAATGAGCGATATTTTGATTAAATTTTTCTTTTTTGTATGATTAACTTTTATATTTTAATGAAATTTGAATTAGGAGGCTGAATTTATTATGAAAAGATCTAAAGTTATTTTTCAAATTTTGTTTATCTCAGTTATATTGACACTTGCCGTTACAGGTTGCGCTAAAGATGAAAAATCTTCCGCCGCGCCAAGTACATCCGGTGCCGTAACTTCGGAATATAAATTCGCTTCCGGCGGTAAGACCGGAACATATTATCCTTTAGCGCAGGCCGTAGCGGATCTTGAAAATAAAGAACTTTCGTTAAATATTTCAGTATTGGAAACGGGCGGCTCAGTTGATAATATTCAACGTATATCCGATAAAACGGCAAATTTCGCCTTTGTGCAAAATGATGTTTTGGATTATGCGTATAACGGGGTCGAACTTTTCAAGGATAAACCGAAACTTAACAATTTTTCGGCGGTATGTGCGCTTTATCCCGAATTTGTTCAAATAGTTGTCTCTAAAGATTCAAATATTCATTCCGTAGGTGAGCTTAAAGGTAAGAGGGTGTCAGTCGGAGCAAAGGATTCAGGTGTTGAAGTAAATGCTATGCAAATACTTTCTGCAAGTGCAATAGATTTAAGCACGATAAAGATATTTCACTATAATTTTAAAGAGAGCGCTGAGGCTTTAAAGAACGGTGAAATAGATGCGTTCTTTGCCGTATCGGGTGTACCGAATCAATCTATAATAGAACTTTCTCAAAGTAAACCGATAGATCTTTTAAATATTGACCCTGAAGTTTATGATGCCTTAACTTCAAAATATACGTTTTATAAAAAAGCTGATTTGCCTAAAGAAGTATATAATACTCAAGAAAACGTAAATACCATTTCTGTAATTTCCGTCTTGGTTTGCAGTAATGATATGAGTGAAGAAGAGATATATAATTTTACCAAAACTTTCTATTCAAATTTATCGAAATTAGGGCAAGCTAATGAAAAAGCAAAATCTTTTACTTTAACCGGAGCTAAAAACGGAGTAACTATACCTTTCCATCCGGGAGCAGCTAAATATTTGAAAGAGATGAACATAAAATAGAGTATGGTTTAACTGTATTAAGTTGAAAAAAATTAAAAACTGATACCGATTTACTTTTAAAAATCCGGTAGCTACAAAGTAAAACTTAAATTCGTTGCGAAAAAATTAGAGCTGAAAAGTTACCGCAATTTATTATCGGCATTTTAAAAAAAAATAAAATTTTCTGAATTGCAAAATCGATATTTTATTTTTGAAAATGAAGTTTTAGAGATTTTCTTACGTAGCGTGTTACTATTTGGATAAAAAATTATGTAAACAGATTAATTTTATAAAAAGGAAGCGTAAAACCCACTATCCTTTAGGTGGTGGGATATGAGCGACCGTAAAAGTAGCGTTGTGGACTTGAATGTCCTATACGGTAGAGGCGAAGTGGACACGCCTGTAAGAATAAGGATTGCCTAATTCGTTAGGTGGAGGCTTAAATATCAAACTTCTTAAATGGGGTATAAACCCTTAGAAGCCACCTACCTTTATGTGGGTGGTAGTTCACAAAATCAATAGTATAAAAGATAATAAAAAAATATTGAAATTATAATACTTAAAAATTATTGCCGAATAGTAACTGTAGTTTGGTATAAAGAAAAAACTTATAGATATTCAGATATTTAAACTCAGTAAAATTTTCAAATATTGATGTGGAAATAATTAAAAGTTTCTTCCGTGTTTACGTCGATTAAAAGTATGTCGTCATTTTTCATTATAGCGATGGAATTTATACCGTCACGGGGTTTTCCAACACTTCCCGGATTTAGTGCTATTATGTTGTTTTTAAGTTCAATCTTGCTTACGTGAGTATGTCCCGATACGAATATTTTGGCGCTTAAATTTTCGGCAAGGGCTATATATTCGTTTATTGATTTTCTGTAGCCGTGAGATGCGAGGACTAATCTTCCTCCTAAGTCTATAAGTCTTTCATATTTCGACATATCGTGTCTTAAATTTCTAAAGTCGGAAAAATAATCCGAGTTACCCCTTGTAAATGTTATATTGTCTTTGGAATTTAAAAGCTCAATCATGTCGTCATCTTGCTTTGAGTAACCGTACGAAAGGACGTCTCCCGTATGTATTATTATGTCACATGAATAATCGTCCATGATTTTAAAGGCTTTTCGGGTTTGAACAACATTGCCGTGTGTGTCCGACATAAAACCTACAGTTTTCATATTTCTCCTTTTTTATACAGATAAATTTTTAAATGGCATCTAAAAAATAGAATTTTGTGCATTGCAAAATCAATATTTTATTTTTTTCAAAAGAAGTTTTTATACTTAAAAGTGTTACTAAATGCAGTATGATAATGGTGTATGAAATTTAAAATACGAAACAATACAAAATATAGTAGAAAGTATTACAACTTAGGAATTTGACAAAATGTGTATGATACTGCAATTTTTAAGAGAAATCAGTATTAGAGGTTTTCTGAAGTTATATTATAAAAGTTTACAAAAACTTGTCGGTTACTTTTGACCAGAAGCCGTATGTTTTCATTCTGATAAGATTTATCGGTGATTTTGATGCGGTTATGCTTATGTTGCTTATTGAGCCGGTGTTAAATGTTTCCCCGTCTATGATTACTGTAGCAAGATTAAAATATTCGGGATTTGGTGAAATTGAGATTGTAGACTTTGAGGAACAGATTATGCCGCTTGTAAATGAACGGTAGGCGTTGGTGCTTATCGGTGCGAGCGGTGTTATCTGCATAGCTTGAACGGACGGGTCTATTATTGCGCCGCCCGCCGAATAGTTGTATGCGGTGGAACCTACGGCGGAAGATATGATAAGTCCGTCACCGCAAAAACATTCTATAAAAGCGTCATTTATTTTAACGTTCAGCCTTATGGCTTTGCCGACCGATGATTTGATTACAAATTCATTGGCGGCTTTTTTTTGTATTATTTTTTCATCCGTATAAATCTCCGCTTTTATAGGAACTATCTGTTGTATTGAAAAATTTTCCAGCCGATAATTTTCAATAAATTCTTCGAGTTGTGAGGGCAGTATATCTTGAAAAAAACCTAAATGTCCCGTATTTATACCTACTACCGGTGTACTTGGAAAATTATATTCCTGAAGTGCTTTTATAAACGCACCGTCACCGCCGATTGCAACTATTAAATCTTCTTTGCCGTTTTTTTGAAAATTTACCGTATATCCGTCTTTTTCAAGCAGTTCTCTCAGTTTTTGTGCGGCTTTTACGGAGCTTTCATATTTGTTGTAGGTTATTGAAATATTTTTTTTCATGTAATATTCTCCATTTTAGTGTAATAAATCTCAAATATAATTGATAAAAATCTAAAAAATAGAATTCAATACATTGTAAAATCAACGTTTTATTTTTGAAAATGAAATTTTTAGATGCTGCCTATTATCAACTCTATTATGGTTATGAGTATTAAAAAAAAACGTTTTTTGTGATAAAATAATAAAAAGTTTGCTTTTTTGAAATTATTTTATCGGAGATACTATGTGGCTTAAAGATTGTCAAAGATATGACCAATTGGTGTGGCAATGTACAAGAGAAGAGAAAATTAAATATGTTTTGTTGAATGATATGCATATTTCAGTAAGAATGGTATCTTCTTTTAAACATAAAGACAGCGTACTTCTTAACGGCATTAAAGTAAAAAATTATAAAATATCCAAGCCCGGTGATATCATAGAAATAAATCTGCCCCATGAAAAGAGCGGTTACGAAGCTGAAGAAAGACAAGTTAAAATATTATATGAAGATGAGGATTTGATAGCCGTGTCCAAAGATGCGGGTACAGTTACTCATCCGACGAAAAATAATCTAACCGGAACGCTTTTAAATTTTATGCAAAGTTATTTTGAAAAAAATAAAATATATTCCAAGGTAAGATTTATAAACAGGCTCGATCGGGATACGTCGGGTATAGTGTTGGTAGCTAAAAACGCATGGGCGCACCACGTTATGACGGAAAAAAACGCCATGTGGCATATTAAAAAAGTCTATGTTGCGTTAGTTGAGGGCGAATTTACGGAAAAATGCGCTGTTATAGATGCGCCCATAGGCAAAGTTAAAGCCGGGGATATTCGCCGTTATGTAACGCCTGAAGGACAAAGCGCACTTACACGTTATGAAGTGTTGTCACAAAAAAACGGACTCGCATACGTACTTGTACGTCCTGAAACCGGACGCACACATCAAATAAGATGCCATATGGAGTATATCGGTCATGTACTTTCAGGTGATGAACTTTACGGTGGAAAAACGGATTTGATAGACAGGCAGGCACTTCATGCCATCAGCATGAGTTTTGTACCGCCTAGAAAAAATGAAGAAATAACCGTAAAAGCCGAACTTCCTTACGACATTTTAAAAATTACGAAAATTTTTGATTATTAATATAACAAAGTAATTTTGGGAATCTTTAAAATTTAAATGTTTTATTTCGTATTTACGTAAAAAATTTTATATAAAAAATCCCGCTTAAGCGGGAATTTATCATTCTGTTTCAGCGGAGTTGTTTTCTATAAATACTACGAGATCGGATATCAGTTTCATCTTCTCCAGTTCTTCATCCGGAAATTCGATTTCAAATTCGTCTTCAATTGCCATTATGATTTCAACCGCATCTATCGAATCGGCATTGAGATCGTTTTGGATATCCGAATCCATGGTTATTTTTTCTTTTTCAATGTTGAGTTGTTTTGCAATTATATCCTGTACTTTTTCAAAAATCATTTAAATACCCCCTAATATTTTTTTAATATCTACAATTCAAAGATAGTGTAAACTAT
>CAMYCP010000110.1 GCA_947254385.1 uncultured Filifactor sp.
CGCCCTACGTGGACTTTCACCACAGATTGATGACATGCCCGTCATACTAAAAAACGGAGTGCGCCTAAAGACACACTCCGTTTTTTTATTTTCCAAGATATGCTTCTCTTATGGAAGGATCGTTTAAGAGGTCTTTTGCTTTGCCGGTCTTGACGATTTTTCCCTGTTCAAGTACAAATGCGTCATCTGCAATTGAAAGCGCTTGAAATGCGTTTTGTTCAACTAAGAGTATCGTTTTGCCCATGGATTTTATCTGTTGGATGATGTCGAATATTTGTTGAATTATTATAGGCGCCAAGCCGAGTGACGGTTCATCAAGCAGAATTATTCTGGGATCCGCCATAAGTCCCCTGCCGATTGCGAGCATCTGTTGTTCCCCGCCGGATAAGGTACCCGCGGATTGATTCTTTCTTTCCAGAAGTATCGGAAACATATTGTACACATTTTCCATATCTTCCGCTATGCCGTCTTTGTCTTTTCTTAAATACGCACCCATTTTAAGGTTGTCTTCCACGGTGAGGTTTGCAAATATCAAACGCCCTTCAGGAACTTGCACTATTCCGGCTTGAACTATTTTGTGCGGAGCAACGTGCATACTTTCTCCGTCAAAAAATATTTCTCCCGAGCGTGCTTTTACCACTCCGCTTATCGTATTTAAGAGAGATGATTTTCCTGCACCGTTTGAACCTATTATCGTGACTATTCTATTTTCTTCAACCGATATGCTTACATCTTTGAGCGCATGGATTCCGCCATAATAAACTTCGAGATTTTTTACTTCCAAAAGCATATCATTCACCCGCCTTTCCGCCAAGATAAGCTTCTATAACTGCAAGATTACCTTGTACTTGTGCAGGCGTACCTTCAGCTAAAGGTTTGCCGAAATTGAGAACGAATATTCTGTCGCTTACACCCATAATTAAATCCATGTGGTGTTCGATTACAAGTACCGTGAGTTTAAATTTATCTCTTATGTCTCTTATGTCCGTCATAAGAGCGATTGTTTCTTCGGGGTTCATTCCAGCAGCAGGTTCGTCCAAAAGCAAAAGTTTGGGATCTAAAGCCAGCGCGCGTGCGATTTCAAGGCGCCTTTGCAAGCCGTAAGGAAGATTTGAAGACACAACGTCCGCATATTTAGTCAGGTTCAACATATCCAAAAGATTCCACGCTTTTTCTTTAAGCATATTTTCTTCTCTTATGAATCTTCCCATACGGGTAATTGTTTCAAAAAATCCGTAGTTTGCCGAGTTATGGCAAGCGGTGAGTATGTTTTGATATGCGGTAAGATTTTTAAACAATCTTATATTTTGAAAAGTACGGGTTATTTTAAGATTTGCAATTTGATACGTCTTTTTGCCGCTTATGGAATCTCCGTAAAACAGTATGTCCCCTTCAGTTATGTCGTACACTCCGGTTATAAGGTTAAAGATGGTAGTTTTGCCGGCGCCGTTCGGGCCGATAAGTCCGTAAATTTCACCTTCATTGATATTAAAAGTGACATTGTCCACAGCCGTAAGACCGCCGAAACGTTTGGTAACATTTTGTAAAGATAAAACCGTCGCCATGCTATTCCTCCTCTATCAAGTCATCGGGGTGTGTTTTACGTTTAAAGAGATCCGTAAGTTCCATACCGCCCATAATTCCTTTGGGACGAACTATCATTATTACAACGATTACAAGTCCGTACACCACCAGACGCCACGTCGAAAACGAACGGAAGATTTCAGGCAGGGTTTTTAATATCAAAGTTCCGATTACAGTCCCCGTGATACTTCCCATACCACCGAATATTACTATTATTGCAAGCTCCTGACTTACCAAAAGTTGGAACATTATCGGACGAATGTATCCGAAATAGTGGGCGAGAAGTCCTCCGGATATTCCGGCGTAAGCTGCCGATATGGCAAAAGATATCATTTTATATTTAAATGTATTTATTCCGATTACCGAAGCTGCAAGTTCTTCTTCCCTTACGGCGACGAAGTTGCGTCCGTGACGTGAATTTATAAGAAAAGAAAGTATCAGTATGCCAAGTATACAGAAAATTAAAACAATCAGAGGAGAGGTCTTCATATCGCAAATTAAGCCTCTGGCGCCACCGAAAAATTGAAGATTATCGAATAATAACCGCATCGATTCACCAAAACCCAAAGTCGCTATACAAAAATAGTCTCCCGTAAGATTGAGAGTAAATCGACCTATCACAAGGCTGATTAGCGCCGCAATCAACGCACCTGCAAAAAGTGCCGGTATGAAAGGTACACCTGCATTCGTCATCATTGCCGAACTGTAAGCGCCTATTGCCATAAAGCCGGCGTGGCCGAAAGAAAATTGACCGGTAAACCCTGTCAAAAGAGAAAGCCCAAGTACCGTCATGAGATAAATTCCGGCGATACTTAAAACTCCGATTACATATTCAGGACTTATGCTCATAAGATCGCCTCCTTACGCTTTATCTACCGTCGTTTTGCCCATAAGACCCGACGGATGAATTACGAGAACCAAAATCAGCAGTGTGAACGAAACAAGGTCACGATATGTTGAACTTACAAGTCCCGATACCAACGCTTCTATTATGCCTAATAAAACCGAACCTATTACGGCTCCCGGCAAACTTCCCAAACCTCCGAATACCGCCGCTATAAAAGATTTAAGCGTGATATTTCCGATTTGCGGATATACGGTGTATTTCATGCCAAAAAATACTCCGGCTATGCCCGCAAGCACGCCGCCTATTAAAAATATTGTCATTATTACGGTATTTACGTTGACTCCCATGAGAGTTGAGGCACGGTCGCTATACGATGCCGCACGGATGGCAAGCCCTATTTTTGTTTTTTCTATTATAAATACCAATATCCCAAGACTTATAGCTGATACTATAAACATTGAAAGGTCAAGTCTTCCAAGTGCCACGTTTCCTCCGAGCATTATGGGGTTCGGATCGTAGACTTGCGGATATGTTTTAAATGTAGGCCCTATTGTAGCAACAACTATGTTTTCAAGAAAAATTGACATACCCATTGCGGATATTATTAAGTAAAGTGACGGGGCGTTACGTTTTCTTAGAGGTCTATATGCGAGCTTTTCACACATGAGTGCGATAAAACCGGCTCCAAGCGCCGCTATTATCATTGCAAGTACAAAGGGAACTTTTAAAGCTGTGAGTGAATAATATCCGAAATAAGCACCGAGCATAATTATACCGCCGTGCGCAAAATTTGAAAAGTTCATTATCGAATATACCAGCGAATATCCGACTGCCATCAGCGCATATACACTACCTATGGATAAGCCGTTTATTATCTGTTGCAGAAATGTACTCAAATTCGTACTCCTTTCAATTAACAAAAGGCTCTCCCGGAAGAGAGAGCCTTTTTTAGTTTGAAATCGATCTTTTTTATTTTGTAGAATATCTTTCTACAAATGTATATTGTTCTCCGTCGATTTTTGTCATAACGGCTTCTTTATCCAGAGGGTTGTGTGTTTCGGGATCGATTTTGATATTGCCTGTTACTCCGGCATACTCAACTTGTGTAAGAGCATCCGTTATAGCTTGAGGATCCGCACTGCCGGCTTTTTCGATAGCCGCTATCAACAGACCGAATGCGTCATTACCTAAGAATGTGTTAAGTTCAGGTTTATTTCCGGGGTATTTAGCTGTATATTTGTCGATGAGAGGTTTTAATGCAGGGTCGTTGAAATCCAGGTGGTTTATTACGTAAGCACCTTGTACGGCATCTTTTGCCATGTTGAAAAGTTCAGCCGATTGCCATGCATCTCCGCCCATGAATGTTGCGGTAATTCCGAGTTCTCTGGCTTGGTTTGCCGAAAGTGCAACTTCTTTATAGAAGTAAGGCATGAATATAAGTTCAGCTCCGGATTCTTTAATCTTGGTAAGTTGAGGTCTAAAGTCCACATCTCCGGCTTTAAATCCTTCTTTTGCAACCAATTCTCCGCCTACTTTTTCGATCGTTTCAAGGAAATATTGGGTTATACCTTGAGAATAGTCGGATGCCACGTCATATAATACTGCAACTTTTTTCTTTCCGAGTTTTTCTACCGCATATTTAGCTGCAACTCCGCCTACATACGGGTCAATAAAGCATACACGGAAGTTGTAAGGTTTAACTTTGCCGTCATCTCCTACCGTACATTTAGGGTTGGTAGCTACAGTAGCGATTTCGGGAACATGGTTCTTTTCGAGAACCCCTGCGATTGCAATAGCTTGGTCACTCGCATTAGGACCTAATATTGCA
Source organism: uncultured Filifactor sp. (assembly GCA_947254385.1). Taxonomy (GTDB): domain Bacteria; phylum Bacillota; class Clostridia; order Peptostreptococcales; family Filifactoraceae; genus CAMYCP01. The sequence continues at coordinate 4,260 of CAMYCP010000110.1, forward strand.
CAAACTTTATCTTGAGTTATAAGACGGTTTACCGCATTTACGGATTCAGCCACGTCGCCTCTCGTATCATAACATACAAGCTGTATTTGTTTGCCCAGAACACCGCCTGCCGCATTTTTTTCTTCCGCAAGCATTTTAAGTGTTTGACTTTCAGCCGTACCGAATACCGCCGAGTCTCCGGTTAAAGCTCCTATCCAACCGATTTTGATTGTATCTCCCGTTTCGGCTGCTTTGCCACCTTCAGCGGGAGCTCCTCCTTCGGTCGTGCCTCCCGTACTTCCGCCACAACCTGCCAAGAGGCCTAAAGCCATGACTACGCTGAGTCCGATTGCTAAAAACCTTTTCATTAAAAATTCCTCCTTTAAAATAAAAGTCAGTAAATTTTTTAGAAAAATTCCTACAATTTGTTATAAAATTTTATCAATCTAAACACTCACCGAAAAACAACAAAGAGTGAGGTCAAAACTCATTTGACATTTCAGTGTTTCGAGCTGCATCGAAAAGTTTGAAAATTGATATGTCGGACACAACACAACACAACACGGCTGTGTTTTTAAACCCGCTTACTTGAGAATAGAAAAACTCAGTAAATAAAAAATTTTAGAAAAAATTATCAGGAATTTTCTTATGTAAGCAACTTACAC
>CAMYCP010000111.1 GCA_947254385.1 uncultured Filifactor sp.
AGATATATCTAACATTTTATAAGAAATATTTCTTAATTTTTAAGGACGATGCTATGAAAAATAAAAACATGAAAACGGCACGCACGGCTTTAAATTTGACGCAAACTGATCTTGCGGACTTAGTCGGCGTTACAAGGCAAACAATCGGACTTATAGAGAGCGGTAAATACAATCCGTCGATAAAGTTGTGTGTTGCAATATGTAAGAGTTTGAATAAAACTTTGGATGATTTATTTTGGGAGGAAAATTATGAATAAAATAAAAGATGAACGGGTTTTACAGGAGTATACGAAAATAATGGCACAGTCTTACAGACTGATTGTCGTTTTAATTTTGTGTTCCGTTTTATTTCAACAATTTGTTTTAAACAGACCCCCGAAAGAATTTATGTGGGAGTTTGTCTGCGTGATAATAAGCGCCGTGTATCTTAATGTCCGCCTTATAATTTCAGGTACTAACGTATGGGACGGTAAATTGTACGGTAAAAATCAAAGAGCTAAAGGAGCGATATTCTTTTTATTTTATCTGATTTCCATGGTTATCATAATCTCAGTAATAACAGGCAAGACCGATATAAAAGATCTTATGAGTTTTTTGCTGATTTTCGCTTTAATTTTTTCAGTTAAATACAAAGTTATTCCGTTACTTGCAAAAAAGCGGGAAAAGCAACTTGAAGACGAGATGGATAAATAATGAGCACAAAAAAAAATGCTGAATTCAACAAAATAAAATGTTGTAATTCAGCATTTTTTAAAAAAACTTACTTTCAAATCAAGTTGTTTTTATAATGCCGCCTTAGCTTTTTCAACCAGTGTCGTAAATCCTTCGGGGTCGTATATAGCCATTTCTGAAAGCATTTTTCTGTTAATATTTATCTCAGCCACTTTAAGACCGTTCATAAATTTAGAATAACTTAAGCCATTTGCTCTTGCGCCGGCGTTTATTCTTTGTATCCAAAGTTTTCTATAATCTCTTTTTTTGAGTTTTCTGCCCACGTAAGCGTGTGCCATGGCTTTCATCACAACTTCATTTGCGGGACGGAAAAGTTTACTTCTGCCGCCTTTAAAGCCTTTAGCGAGTTTTAATATTTTTTTATGTTTTTTATGTGCATTTACGCCTTTTTTTATTCTTGCCATTTGTATCCCTCCTTTTTATAGATAAGGCAATAATCTTGCGATACGTTTTTGATCTCCTTCGCTTACCAAACCGGCTTGACGCAAATTGCGTTTTCTTTTAGCGGTTTTTTTAGTCAATATATGACTTTTATAGGCTTTTGCTCTTTTAAGTTTACCGGTGCCGGTCATTTTAAATCTTTTTGCGGCGCCTCTATGCGTTTTTACTTTCGGCATTTTATCCTCCTGTTTTTATTTATTTTTAACTGGTTCAATATTTACTACCAAGTTGTTGCCTTCCATCTTAGGTTTATCGTCTGCAGTTCCGCTGTCTTTTATGATTTCCAAAAAACGATTTATAAGATCGTAACCTATTTCTTTATGTCCGAGTTCTCTTCCTTTAAATCTCACGGATATTTTCAGTTTGTCGCCGTTAGACAAAAATTTGGCTCCCATTTTAGCTTTCGTTCTAAGATCGTTTTCTTCTATTGCGGGTCTGAATCTCAATTCTTTTACAACTATGACTTTTTGTTTTTTCTTAGCGTCTTTTTCCCTTTTTGCCGCCTCATATCTGTACTTGCCGTAATCCATGATTTTACATACTGGCGGTTCAGCGTTGGGCGCAATTTTTACCAAGTCCAATGATTTAGAATTAGCGATAGAAAGCGCCTCTTTGGATGACATTATTCCAAGTTGCGCACCGTCATCACCTATGAGTCTTATTTTCTTATCGCGAATTTGCTCATTGATTTGTTGTTCTTTAATCGTTACACACCTACCTTTATTTTTTTAATAAAAAACAGACGAACAATATTATCCGCCTGTATTTAAACATAACAAATTAAATTTGAACCTTAAAACTTGCGTCGTAAGGTGAGAGACGGATTCTCCACTTGTTTTGCTTTTATATTTTAATATAAGTAACCTTTTTTGTCAAAATTATTTTAATTTATTTCGGTTTTGTCCGATATTTCGATTACAATTTTTTTATTTTGTCTGCTTGCGGCGGCACGCATCACCGCACGTATAGCATTTGCTATTCTGCCGTGTTTTCCTATAACTTTGCCCATATCATCGGGGGCTACCTTAAGATCTATAATTACAGTCTGTTTTTCCATTCTTTCGGAAATTTCTATTTCCTCAGGATGATCGGCAAGCGATTTAACTATATATGCTACCATTTCTCCCATGTGTTCACCTATTCTTCTACCGGTGTTTCAAGTTTTAAACTTATGTTGTTTTTGTCAAAGAGGTATTTTACCGTGTCACTTACTTGCGCACCGACTTTAAGCCATTTTAAAGCCTTTTCTTCATTTATTCTCACGATCTTGGGTTCGGTTAAAGGATTGTAGTATCCGATTTCTTCGATAAATCTGCCGTTTCTCGGAGATCTTGAGTCTGAAACCACTATGCGATAGAACGGTTTTTTGTGTGTACCAAGTCTTTTTAATCTGATTTTTACCATGATTTGTTCTCCAATCTTCTTTTTCTTTATTTTTATAAACGGTTATACCGTATTGCAAACTGTAATTAGAACGGAAATTTGAAACCTTTGGGCATTTTATTAAAAGAGCGCCCTCTCTTTTTCATATTAGGCATCCCGCCACCCAATTTTTTCATCATTTTACACATTTCATCAAACTGCTTTATAAGGCGGTTGACTTCGTTTATATTCGTGCCGGCGCCTTTGGCAATCCGCTTGCGGCGACTTACATTTATGATTTTGGGGTTTGCTCTCTCTTCTTCGGTCATCGAATATATTATAGACTCTATTTTTATTAAAGCGCGGTCATCTATATCGGCGTTCAGCGCCTCTTTGGGTATGCCGGGTATCATTTCCATGATGCTTTTTAACGGCCCGAGTTTTTTTATCTGCTTTAATTGAGATAAAAAATCATTGAAATCAAATTCCTGTTTTTTTATTTTCTTTTCAAGCTCAAGAGATTGCTCAGCGTCAAACGTCTCCTGAGCCTTTTCTATCAAACTTAACACATCTCCCATGCCGAGTATTCGGGATGCCATTCTGTCGGGGTAAAACGGCTGTAAATCTGCGAGTTTTTCGCCTACTGCGGCAAACTTAATCGGTTTTCCGGTCACGGCTTTGATTGAAAGCGCCGCCCCGCCTCTGGTATCGCCGTCCAATTTTGTTAAAATAACCCCGTCTATTCCGAGTTGTTCGTCAAAACTTTGAGCTACATTGACGGCGTCCTGTCCCGTCATGGAATCGACCGTGAGGAGTATTTCATTCGGCTTTACGGTGGATTTTATGTTTTTAAGCTCTTCCATCAAATTTTCATCTATATGAAGTCTGCCGGCGGTGTCTATTAGTACCAAATCATAGCCTAACGTTACGGCTTTTTTTACTCCGTCTTGCGCTATTTTCACGGGATTCTTTTCTTCCGTGTCCGAATACACGTTTATACCCGCCTGTTTACCTACGACTTCAAGTTGTTTGATTGCGGCAGGTCTGTATACGTCGCAGGCTACGGCAATAGGTACCTTGCCCGCTTTTTTAAACATCTTGCCCAATTTCGCAACGGTCGTGGTTTTACCCGCACCCTGCAGGCCTACAAGCATAACGACTGTTGGAGGTTTGGAAGAAAAAGCGATATCTCTTTTAACCGAACCTAAAAGTTCGGTCATCTCTTCATTTACTATTTTTATTACCTGTTGTCCGGGAGTGAGACTTCCCATTACTTCTTCGCCTAAAGAACGTTCTTTGACGCTTTTTACAAAATCTTTTACAACCTTAAAATTGACATCCGCCTCTAAAAGCGCAAGTTTCACTTCACGCATTGCGACGTCGATATCTTTTTCGGTAAGTTTCCCTCTGCCGGTCAAGTTTTTGAATGTATTTTGAAGTTTATCAGCCAAGCCTTCAAATATCACTCTATCCACTCCTTCAATATATCTTTTATCTTTTCAATCTCGTTTTTATGTTCCGTTTCAGGCAAAGCTGAAATAAGTTCAAACATTCGTTCGGCGTCCGCTTCTCTCTTTTTGCGGTCAAAATAAATACTCAGTTTTTCTTCATACTCATAGAGGACTTTATCGGCACGCTTTATAGCATCATGTACCGCCTGTTTGGAAATCTTGAGATTTTCGCCTATCTCCGATAAAGAAAAATCCTCATCGTAATAAAGCGTCATAATCTCTCTTTGTCTGGATGTCAAAAGACTGCCGTATATCTGAAACAATATATCCGTCTCAACAAAGCTATCTATTTTCATAAACTCCTCCAAGTAAACTACATGGACTATAATACACAAAAAAAACACACGTGTCAAGTATTTTTACTTAACACGTGTGTTTTTATATATTTTTTTAAAATTAATCAATATCCGTAATAAGTTCTATTTCTATGCCGAGAACTCCAAATTTATTTTCATCGGTTTTTGAATAGTACTGCTCCATATCTTTGTAAGTTGCGTTTGAAATTTCATTTTCACCGTATCCGCATTTTTTTAAATCCAAATTTTTATAGAGTTCGGCAAAATTTTTATAGCGGTATAAATTTAGCACTTTACAAAATATTTTTTCATAATTTTCCGTAAGAGTGAATGTTATCGTGTCGCCGACGGATATTTTTTGCCTTTTCGGGTCATTAAGTCTAAGTTCTATTGTTTTTTCACCGTTTTTTATTTTTTTGAACGGTTTTTCTTTAAGGTTCATGTTATGTGTCATGTTTTATTTATCCTTACTGCGAATTGAATATTGGGAATCTCTAAAAAATCTTTTCTCGAAAAATAAAATATTGTTTTTTTAAAT
>CAMYCP010000112.1 GCA_947254385.1 uncultured Filifactor sp.
CCTCGATAGAGACTGCCGAAGGGAATACCGTATCTGCGGGAATGCCGATAGTTACGGTATCTGATGACGAAAATTTAAAAATAAATTTAAACGTGGGAGAAAATATAATACATTCCGTCAAAACAGGTGATAGCGTATATATAAGCACGGAAAACTCAAAGCCCCATGAAGCTGAAATAACACACCTTTCAAACATTGCTGATAATCGTACCATGATGTACCCTGTAGAAATCAAACTTGACAATTCGGGAACGGAATTTTCCGGTGGAATGTTTGTAAATGTACGTTTTACATTAAACTCAAAAACGAATGTGCCGGTTTTGCCTATAAATTCAGTAATGTTTGACAACGATAAAGCTCAAGTTTATATAATTAAAAATAATAAAGCAGTTAAAACCGAAGTTACTACCGGAATACAAAATGAAGATAAAATTGAAATAACTTCAGGCGTGAAAATAGGAGACGAAATTGTCGTAAAAGGACAGGAATTTATAACTCAAGATTCTGAGGTTAAAGTTGTAAACAGAGGTGTGTGATATGGATTTTGTCAAGACTTCTATAAAAAGACCGATAACCATAATAATGATGATGTTTATAATCTTGCTTTTAGGTGTCGTGTCGTTAAATCGTATGCAGCTTTCTTTGATGCCGGAATTTAAGTTACCGTACGTCGTAGTTTTTGCAAGCTATAGCGGAGCAGGACCTGAAGAAGTTGAAAATTTGGTGGTAAAGCCGTTGGAACAAGCCATATCTAATGTTCAAAACGTAAAAAAAGTTGAATCTCAATCCTCCAACGGCGTCGCCATTTTGGGGGTGGAACTTTCTTACGATGTAAACATGGACAGAGCGGTAAGTGACATCAGTGAACGTATAGACATGATAAAAGATTTTTTGCCGGAAGATGTAAGCAAGCCCACGGTTATGAAAATAAACATGGATATGATGCCTATAGCTTTCGCCGTTGTTTCGTCCGATAATATGGACAGTTACGAACTGCGTGATTTTGTATCCAACAACATATCAAATCGTTTGGAAAGACAACCGGGTGTTGCCTCGGTAGGAATATCCGGCGGTGTGGAAAAAGAAATTCGTGTGGATTTAAATGAAGAACGCTTGAACGGCATGAAACTCGATATCAACACGTTATCGGGAATGTTGGCGGCAGAAAACATGAATTTTGCAGGGGGAAGAGTAAATTACGGCGACAAGGAATTTTCAATAAGTACCAAACTTAGACTTGATTCGGTCGAAGATGTAAAAAATACCCCTATAATGCTTCCAAGCGGCAACACAATAAAACTTAAAGATATAGCTGATATAAGTCTTAAAAATAAAGAACTTACAACCAAGAGCCGTTACAATAAAAACGACAGCATACTGCTTACAATCAGCAAAACCAGTGACGCCAACACAGTTTCGGCGGTTAAAAATATAAAAAAAGAAATAAAAAAAATAAATTCGGATTATAAAAACGTAAATATAACACTATCTCAGGAAACGGCAAGTTTAATAGAAAACTCAATTACAACCGTCGTACAAAACATATTCCTGTCGGCAATTTTGTCCATGCTTATACTTCTTGTATTTTTAAAGAATATCGGGCTTACAGCTATAATCGGAATTTCCATGCCGTTTTCAATAATCGGTACATTCGTATTTTTATTTTTTTCAGGTACGACGCTCAACATGGTATCTTTAGGAGGACTTTCTATAGGTGTGGGAATGTTGGTCGATAACTCCATAGTGGTACTTGAAAATATATATAGGTACCGTACCGATTTAAGATACGACAAAGTGCGCGGCACATACCTTGCGGCAAGTGAAGTTAAATCCGCCGTTATAGCCTCGACGCTCACCACGCTCGTAGTATTTTTACCGTTTATTTTTGCCGAAGGAATGGTAATACAATTGATGCGCGACTTGGCGCTCGCTGTCGTGTTTTCTTTGACAATGTCACTTATAACTGCACTTACAATAGTTCCGATGATGTCGGGAAACTATGTGAATAACGTTCACAGAAACAAAGTCGAACACTTGAAATTTATAAATAAGATTTTTGATATTTTTGACAAGTTCATTAAATTTTTGACTGCAAAATATGATATTTTGTTAAGATGGGCTGTCGAACATAAAAAACGCACATTATTATTTGCAAGTATTGTGTTTATAGGTTCAATTATGTTGATTCCGTTCATAGGCAAAGAATTTTTGCCGGGTTCGGATGAAGGAGCTTTTTCCGTAAAAATTGAAGTGCCGAAAGGCAGCAATTTAAAATATATTGATGATATAGCATCCCAAGTTGAAAAAATCATCTACTCCCATGAAGAAATAATCGATGTCACAACGTCAATGTCGGTCGGAGAAGAAGACATGACAAGTATGTTTACCGGAGGTTCGGGTACTTCATCCATAAATGTTAAAATGGTGGATAAAACTAAACGTAAAAAGAGTGTAGATGATATGGTTGAAGAAATTCGTAATGAAACTTCCAACGTAGCAGGAGCTAAAATAAGCGTAAACAAGACACAGAGCATGATGATGGGCGGAAGTCAATCGGGAGGTGACATATCGATTTATGTTTACGGTGACGATATGCAAAAATTGTCTGAAAACGCTGAGAAAATTACAAGACAAATGAAAGAAATAAAAGGACTTAGACAGGTAAAAACATCTATCGACCTAAAAGACAGCCAGATATCGGTACGTATAGATAAGCAAAAAGCGAGAATGTACGGTATAGTAGGCTCACAGATAGCGCAGACGATACGTAACAGCGTCTCCGGCGTTAAATCGACATCATTAAAAAAAGACGGTAAAGAAACTGATATAAGATTTACTTTACCTAAGTATTTCAACACATCATTTGCAAACCTTAAAGACGTAAAAATCAAAACGGCGGCGGGAACAATGATACCTTTAGATGAAATTGCAAAAATTACAATCGAAAACGTACCTGCCGACATATATCACATAAATTCCAAAAGACTGATAACCATAACCGCAAATATCTATGGTACAGACTTCGGAACTGTAAACGACAGTTTGAAAAAAATCATAGACAACACAGATTTTACTGAAGGATATTATGCGACTATGGGAGAAGAAAGTGAAATGATGGAAGACACTTTTTCATCACTTCTGTTAATCGTATTTGTAGCCATACTTTTGGTGTATATGGTAATGGCCGCACAGTTTGAGTCATTTATAGACCCTTTTGTAATAATGTTTACAATACCTTTGGCATTCAGCGGGGCATTCATATTGATGTTTTTGTTTAAAGCGATACTTTCAGTTATGAGCGTAATCGGAGCCTTGGTGCTTGTGGGGATAGTTGTAAACAACGGAATTGTGCTTGTGGATTATATCAATACTCTAAGATACAGAGACGGAATGGAACTTAAAGAGGCGGTATTAAAAGCCTGTCCTACAAGACTTAGACCGATACTTATGACGGCGCTCACTACAATACTCGGGCAAGTACCTCTCATAATTTCAACCGGTACCAACAGTGAAACAATGAAAGGTATGGGACTTGTAATAGCCGGAGGACTTGCAACATCTACACTTTTAACACTCGTAATAGTTCCGATAGTATATATGATATTCAACCGAATATCTGAAAAGATTAAACGTAAATTTAATTTAAGAGAGCGAAACAACAGCTTTGAAACTGAAAGATTGTGTGCGCCCTTGACACAGGAAGAAATTGCAAAAATGATGCACATTAAAGAATAAAAAAACGGCTGATTTCAATTTTTTATCGAAATCAGCCGTTTAAATATTTTTATTATATAGTATTTTTTTTCATTAAAGCCGTAGTTTTGAAAGCACGGTAAATAAGTACTGATACGACGGCATTTAATAATGTTGCGGGTAAAACGGCAGACATGAAGAGTGCTATAAACGGTCCCGGCAAACCTACGAGTATAAGTGCCGAGCCTAAAAACAAAGTACCTGAAACAAGAGTGCCGAATATACTTAACAAACTTATTTTTAATGTGGTGATGTTATTTTTAAATGCGGAATTTATAATTAAAGAGATGATTAACGCCGTGCAGATTTTATCTATAATATTCGGAATTTGTCCCATCGGAAAACCTGTCGTAAAAGCACTCATAAGTCCCGCTATGATACCGGTGGTTATTGTATTTATTTTGCTCGGATTTATTATAAGAGAAATAAACATACAACTCAGCAGAAAATCGGGCTTAATTCCCATAAAAACCGGCGGGGTAATTGCGTGCAACACTAAACCTATTGCCATTAAAAGCGAAGTGATAACCATATTTCTTGTTTTCATTATAATATCTCCTTTTCATAAATAAATTAATAAACTTGAAAACCGTAAAACCGTAAAGTAACTTTTTTAAAGTTCATAACATGGCGATCACTCCTCTCGTTATAAAATAAAAAACCGTTTGCTCCTATATAAGGAACAAACGGCAGTTTGCGGTACCATCCTATTTGTCGAAAAATTCGACCACTCATTCGGATACAACAATATCCTACTTTCAGTAACGTGAAAGCCACGCTCAAGCTACTCAATTCGCTCTCGATCTCAAAGGTCCATTCCATATGTCTTAAACCGTCGATTTTCACCGTACACGACTCTCTTTAGGCATTAAACATATATACTAATCCTCATCATAGAATCTGTCTCTTATACACATCTGACGCTGCCGACGATACTCCTTGTGTAG
>CAMYCP010000113.1 GCA_947254385.1 uncultured Filifactor sp.
AGATGCTCAGGAGTCTCGTGGGCTCGGAGATGTGTATAAGAGACAGGTATGATATTTTGCAAGTTATTTTAAAAATTGTTAAAATAAAAAATAATGACGGAAACCGATTGATTTCATTTGTTTTTTAAGTTAAAATTAACGGATAATTTATTTTTAGAGGGCTTATGAGATATAAAAGACCAAGACACTATGAAAACCGAATAGCTAAATTTATTGACAATTTGTATATAACAAATCCCGAAAAATTTAAGGGAAACTGGAAAGACCTCTTGAAAACCGATAAATTGTGCCTTGAAATAGGTATGGGCAAGGGTTCTTTTATAAATAAAATCGCATCGCTTTATCCCAAAATCGGCTTTATAGGTATGGAAAGGCTGGATACTTTAATTTTGCCGGCGTGTGAAATTTCAGAATCTGAAGAAATCACAAACACGAGGTATATTGCATATAATGCGTACTTTTTGCTTGATATTTTTTCCGGAAGAGAACTTGACGGTATATATCTGAATTTTTCCGATCCGTGGCTTAAACATAGACACGTAAAACGACGTTTGACATATCCCGATATGCTTGAAAAATATGCCTATGTTTTAAAAAAAGGCGGTTTTTTGGAATTTAAGACGGATAATGATGTATTGTTCAAGTTTTCCAAGGTTTCAATACAAAATTCCACTTTTAAAATAGATGAGATAAATGAAGATTTGCATAAAAACGGCGAAAATATGGAGATTTTGACCGAATACGAAAGCAAGTTTGTAAACTTAGGTATAAGTATAAAATATATACGTGCAATAAATCAATTATAAAGCTATACAAACCGGCAGTTAAAAATTTGATGTTTATGTGAAAGAGGGGATATTATGATTACAATTAAAGATGTGGCAAAGCGCGCCGGTGTTTCCATCTCTACGGTTTCAAGAGTTATAAATAATTCAAAGCCGGTATCCGACGATATAAGAAAACGTGTCGAAGCGGTCATTAAAGAGACGAAATATGTACCGAATCCTGTTGCAAGGAGTTTGGTAATGAAGAGTAACCGGTTTATCGGCGTTATAGTGTCGGATTTATCGGATAGCCGTATGGGGATATATCTGAGCGGAATGGAAGAAATTGCCGTTATGTACGGTTATGATCTTTTATTATGCAATTCTTACGGTGAGAGCGAACGTGAAGAAAAATATATAAAATTGTTGCAATCCAAACAAGTAGCAGGGCTTGTCATGATACGGGACAAAATAGACTCGGATATTATAAAACTTGTAAAGGAAAGCGGTCTGGAGACTGTATATATAGGCAAAAATTCGGATAAATTCGATATCATGTCGGCAGGATTTGATGAAAAGGGCGCTTCCTATGACATGGTTGAGTTTTTGATAAAAAAAGGACATAGAAATATAGTGCTTTTTACAAGAAATAAAGACAGACGGTCGGATTTTATTTCGGGATATAAAGAGGCGCTCAATAACCATGATATCTCTTTTAATGAAAAAAATATAATTTTGTGCAAAAAAGGTTTTTCGGGCGGATATGAGGCTACACTCGATATCATTGAAAAAAATAATATTCCGGATGCGATTTTTGCATATTCCGATGAAGTCGCAATAGGAATTTTGGCGGCTTTCTTTGATAAAGGCTACAATGTGCCGGATGATGTTTCGGTTGCGGGGTATACCGATGTTTCGCTTGCGTACGCCGTGCGTCCGGCGCTCACCACGGTACATTATCCTCTGTACGATATAGGGGCGGTTTCGGTTAGAAGTCTGATTAAAACATTAAACGGAGAAGAACAACATTCGGGGTCGATAAAATTGCCGTATTCGATTATCGAAAGACAATCGGTTAAAGGACGTGTTTAATTTGTTGTACGACAATCCTAAAATTTTGATAAATATATTTGTGACCGCAACGGTTGCGATAATTGTGCTTTTGTTCGGGATACAATATACCTTAAATCAGATACTTCTCATACTTAGGGAGATAAGAGAACATCAAAAAGACGAAAAATTTGAAAAACTTAATGCACGACGAGGTAAAGCCCGTGAATAACTTATACGGAGGAGCAATGAACATTGATGACAAAACTTGGGTTACTTTATTTTCAGCCGAAGAAATCCGAGAGGGCATAAAAAGAGCAGGTGAAAAAATAAGTGAAGATTACAAAGATAAAAAGCCGGTTGTAGTATCTTTGCTTAAAGGGAGTTTTATATTCGCCGCCGATTTGGTGAGGGAGATAAAATTGCCTTTGTCGGTGGATTTTATGACAACATCGTCCTACGGCTTTTCAACTCAAAGTACGGGCAAAGTGGATGTACTTTCAGATATACACACTCCTGTAAAGGGGAGAGATATAATTTTGGTCGATGATATAATGGATTCGGGGATAACTATGAGTTTTGCCGTAAATCATCTTAAGAAAAAAAATCCCGACAGCATAAAAACCTGCGTACTTTTAGATAAACCCGAACGACGTACCGCCGATATTCAGCCAGACTACAAGGTGTTTGAAATACCGGATCTTTTTGTGGTCGGATATGGGCTTAATTTTGGAGACTATTACAGAAATATCCCATATATATTTTCAGTTAAAGACGACAAATAGAAAAAGTAGAACTATATAACATAAGAAAATTGATAGAAAGAAGATGAATATGAAACCTATTGTAGCTATAGTCGGCAGACCTAATGTCGGCAAGTCCACGTTGTTCAACAGGCTTATCGGCAGCCGAAAAGCGATAGTTGAAGATACACCGGGTGTTACACGTGACAGAATATATGGCGAAACCGAATGGCTCAGCAAGTATTTTACGGTTATAGATACCGGCGGGTTGGATTTGGATTCAAACGAACTGATGTCTTATAAAATACGTGAACAAGCTGAACTTGCTATGGATACGGCGCACGTTATTTTATTTGTGGTGAGCGGTAGAGACGGAGTTACACCCGATGATCGAAACATTGCGGAATTTTTGCGTCGCACTGAAAAAAGTGTGATTCTGGTTGTAAATAAAGTTGACGGACAAAAACTTCCCGATGATTTTTATGATTTTTATGAACTCGGTATTGGTGAACCTTATGCCATTTCAGCGGCGGCAGGATTGGGAACGGGAGATCTTTTAGATGAAGTTATAAAATCTTTTCCCGATTATCTTGAAACAGAAGAAGATAACGATATAATCAAAGTTGCCATAGTTGGCAAACCTAACGCCGGCAAATCTTCAATTTTAAATCGTATCATAAAAGAAGAACGTGTCATCGTAAGTCCGTTAGCAGGTACTACCAGAGATGCGATAGATACTTATTATGAAGAAAACGGTCAAAAATATCTGTTTATAGATACCGCAGGTATAAGAAGAAAAAGTCGGGTAAACGAAAATATAGAGAGATATTCCGTAATTCGTGCATATGCTGCAATCGACCGTGCCGATGTCGTGCTTATAGTGATAGATGCCGATGAGAGAATATCCGAGCAGGACAGCAAGATAGCCGGCATGGCGCATGAATCCGGAAAAGCGTGTGTGATAGTAGTAAATAAATGGGATCTTGTAACTAAGGACAACAAGACCATGGATAACTACATCACCGATATAAGAGCGGAACTTCCGTTCATGCAGTATGCCCCGATAATATTTATTTCCGCATTGACCGGAATAAGATTTGGTAAAATAATAGAAAATATAAATATGGTCAACGCTTCGGCAAGCAAGCGTGTAAGCACCGGCATCTTAAACGATGTAATAGGTGAGGCGGTACTTATGAATCAACCGCCGTCCGATAAAGGAAAACGCCTTAAAATATATTATGCGACGCAGGTAAGTGTTAAGCCGCCGTCTTTCAGTATTTTTGTAAACGACAGAGAGTTGTTTCATTTTTCATATCAACGCTACATCGAAAACCGAATCCGAACTGCTTTCAGCTTTGAAGGCACGCCAATCGTATTTTTTATAAAAGAAAAAGGAAGATGAGATGTCGATTTTACGTATGTATAATCCGTGGGCGGTGTTGCTGCTTATAATAACAAGTTATCTTATAGGCGGCATATCGTCTTCATATATAATAGGCAAAAAACTTTCCGGCAAAGACATAAGAACATTAGGTTCAGGCAACGCTGGAGCGACCAACGCACTCCGTTCGTTCGGTAAAAAAGCGGCGGCGGCGGTACTTATATGTGATCTTTTCAAAGGGACTGTTTCAACTCTCATAGGCTATAAATTCGGCGGCACCGATATGGCTTATATATGCGCTTTTTTTGCCGTGTTGGGACATACATTTCCGGTATTTTTGAAATTTAAAGGCGGAAAAGGGGTAGCCACATCACTCGGAGCCGCAATTGCGTTAAACGGAATTTTTGCATCCGCCGTAGTTACTATAGGACTTATAATTATAATAAGAACACGCAAAGTTTCGTTAGGCGCAATAACCGGAGAAATATGTTTTTTACTTTTAACGTGGATTAACGGAGTAAGAGGAATACCTCTTATATTTACAACCATGTTTGTGTTACTTGTAGTATACAATCACAGAGGAAATATTAAACGTCTGCTTGACGGCACGGAACGCAGAATATAAAAAAACGCTTATAATTTGAACTGACCCCCAAAAGTTAGACCAAAAAACTAACTAGAGGAGGTCAGTTTT
>CAMYCP010000114.1 GCA_947254385.1 uncultured Filifactor sp.
CAAAGCCTTGTCGCCATCAGCCATTTCAACTATGGAAGGCTTATACTCCGATCCGTCCCTCGCCTCTTTTACGGATACTACGGTAAAATCTCCGTTTAGATCATATCTTTTGGGAGTAACGGAACCTGACGATTCATCAAAAATTCCGCCGTTTAAGGCATATATTCGGTTGTCTGCATACAGAAGCACTCTGTAGCCGTCTTTGTTTTTCTTTATATCACATATACTGAGTACTACGGCAGGCACAAGCGCCTCCGCATTTTCTCTTTTTCCGTATTTTTCAATGTACTTTCTTTCATCGGTAAGCTCGTACGCATATATTGCCGTGTATATTTTTTTCTCCAAATCCGACATATCGGAACTTAAACTGGGTGCAACATCTCTGTCGGATAAAGAAACTTCGGCTTTTTGTGTTTCGTTGCTTTCGTCTATATCCGTTTCAGTAGAAATTTCGGTTTTCGGCATTTCGCCTCTTTCGCCGTTACCAGTTTCAGTAGAAATTTCGGTTTTCGGCACTTCAACGTTTTCTCCCGTATCCGGTTTTCCCGTCACCTTTTCACTCATGTTATTGCACGCCGTAAGACTTATTAATAATAAAATCATCAAAAATATTTTCTTCTTCATATCAATCTCCTTTTCTAAAGTTGGGTGTTTTTACAAAAAAAGTTTTTAACTTGATATTGCAATTTATAAAAATTTTTTTATTTAAATCTTGTCAATCTGTAAAAGTTATGTTAAACTGTTAATTGTCGTGGAGAGATGTCCGAGCGGTTTAAGGAGCACGCCTGGAAAGCGTGTATACGGGAAACTGTATCGGGGGTTCAAATCCCCCTCTCTCCGCCATTAATAAAAACGTTGTAACCAATTTAAAATTGAGTTGTAACGTTTTTTTTGTTTTTATAAATGTAGAAAAGCTCTACAGTATGTTTTTATATAGGGCATATCTAAAAATTAAAAAAATAGAATTTCAAACATTGTAAAATCAATATTTTATTTTCTGAGAATAGATTTTTTAGAGTTTCCCTATATTTTACAAACTATTTATTATTTTATCGTACTCGTCTTCTTTAAAGCCGAAAAGTACGGTGTTTTCACTTACAAGAACAGGTCTTTTTATCATCATGCCCGATGTTGCAAGTATTTTTATCATTTCTTCATCGCTCATGTCGTTTATCTTATCTTTTATATTTTGTTCTCTATACAATTTGCCGCTCGTGTTGAAGAGTTTTTTTATCGGAAGATTTGATTTTTTATACCATTCACTGATTTCTTCCGCACTCGGATTTTGTTCTTTAATCGGGCGTTTCGTAAATTTTACTCCATGCTCGGTCAAGTATTTTTCCGCTTTTTTGCAGGTTGAGCATTTATCATAACATACAAACAGCATAATATCACCTATCTTAAATTATTGCCGGTTACAATCATTATTCCAGAACTTGCGCCTATTCTGTCAGCACCCGCCGCTATCATGGAGATTGCTTCTCCGTGTGTTTTTATGCCGCCGCTCGCTTTTACTTTCGCCTTGTCTCCTACAGTTTTTTTCATCAGCACTACGTCGTTAACTTTTGCCCCTCCTGTTGAAAATCCCGTGGAAGTTTTGACAAAATCCGCTCCGGCATCGACTGCAAGATTGCACGCCATAACCTTTTCTTCATCATTTAAAAGACATGTTTCTATTATAACTTTAAGGATTGCATCGCCTTTAACGTCATTTACCGCCTTTATGTCGTCTCTTACCGCATCGAAATTTTTATCTTTTATGTATCCTATGTTTATGACCATATCTATTTCCGACGCTCCGTCCAAAATTGCCTGTTTCGTTTCAAATACTTTGCTTTCAGTCGAAGTAGCTCCCAGAGGAAAACCTATAACGGTGCAAACTTTAACGTCGCTTTCTTTTAAAAGTTCCGCGGCTTGTCTTACTCGTGACGGATTTATACATACGGACGCAAAATCATATTCTTTTGCCTCCAGACACAATTTTTCTATGTCCTTTGCGGTCGCATCCGCTTTTAACAGTGTGTGATCTATATATTTGTTGAGTTCCATTTTTTCCTCCGACTATAATCAGTTTACGCTTTTATCGTATTCCTGCTTGAGTTTTTCAAGTATCTTTTTTTCCATACGTGAAACCGTCATTTGTGATATGTTCATTTCCTTGGCTATTCTCATCTGCGTTTTTTGATTGAAGTATCTTTCTATTATTATTCGTTTTTCCACGGGCTGAAGTTTCGATAAGGCTTTTTTTACAAAATCCCTGTTTTCTATATCGGCAAAACTTCTGTCGTCTTTGCCTAAAATATCCATAAGTGCCGTGTCTTTATCGTCACCCGTGTTTTCATAGGTTATATCGAGGGATTTGAGTTTATACGCCTGCGACGCTTCCATTACTTCGAGTACTTCTTCTTCGGTTATGCCGATATATTCGGCAATTTCCGCCGCTTTGGGAGTGTACCCGTTTTGGTTTTGCAGCGCCGTGCGCGCTTGATTTACTTTTTTGGAAAGTTCCTGTATTTTACGCGGTACTCTTATCGACCAACCCTTGTCTCTAAAATATTTCTTGATTTCACCTATTACGGTGGGAGTGGCGAAACTTGAAAATTCAAAGCCTTTACTTATATCATAACGTTCCACGGCGTAAAGTATTCCAAGAGATGCCACTTGTAATATATCTTCGTATTCTATTCCTTTATTTACATATTTTTTAGCCAGTATTTCAGCAATGTATAGGTTGCGTTTTACAAGTTCGTTTCGCAGTTTGATGTTGCTTTTATCTTCATGATAAAGACGAAACAGCTCTTTATCCGACTTTCCGTCATAAGGAGGAAAGTCGGAAGATATTTTTTCCTTTTCTTTTCCCCTGTCTGCCATTACCTACTCTGCATCCTCCAAAAATTTTATCATGTTTATAACCGTGCCTTCACCTTCATCGCTTTCTATTGAAACTTCATCCATAAGGCTTTTGATTATAAACAATCCCAAACCGGATTCCTTGGGATTGTCCAAATCGGGTTCATCTATATTTTGAGTGTCACAACCCTCTCCATCGTCCGACACAATGATGCGCAAATTATCATTTCCGACATAAAACGTGAGTTTGAAAGTATCCTGTTTGGAATATCTTATTGCGTTGGAGCAAGCCTCGGACAACGCAACTTTTATATCTTCTATGTCTTCCACATTGAAACCTATTTTATTCGAGATGGCGGCCGCAGTGAGTCTTACTACACCCACATATTCACTCTTGGCAGGTATAAACATGGAAACTTCATCTTTTGTTTGATTGTCTAAAGTCACGTCTATCCCTCCATTACAAAATAACATTAAATATACGATTGAGATTAGTTATTTCCAATACTTTTTTTACATTGTCCTTAGGTTTGCTTATGATGATGTTTTTACCGTTGGCTTTCAATATCTTTAAAATTCCTATAAGCACGCCCAAGCCTGTAGAATCGATGTACTGTAAATTTTGTGCATCGATAAACATATCCTTGTCCGGATGTTCTTTGGCGATTTGTTGTAATTTATCCTTCAGTTCGTCGGCGCTGTATATATCTATTTCCCCTGTAAGCACAACTTCCAAGCGGTCTTTCTTTTCATTAAAACCGCTCTCTTTTACAACCATAATTTCTTCCTTTCTTAATTCTTATTTTTTAAAATTCCGACAATTTTTGCAACATTGAAGAGTTTTTTCACATTTGACATAATACCGGTCGCATCGGTGGTGATGTCGGTTATATTTGTAAGCAAAGTTTTTATTTCCGACTGATTTTCAATCAATATATCGTTTATGCGCCTTAATAAAAGGGCAAGTTCTTTCAATGTACTTCCGAGGTATATACATAGTATTAGTATTCCTATACCCATTATCAATATTCCGACTTCCCATATAGATACCATAAATCCCTCCGATTATGTATTTAAAATTTACAAAAATACGCCGAAAAATCAGCGTATTTTAGGTTTTTGTTATTATAAATATCAATCTTTAAGATTCTTCATCCAAGCGGGAACTTTTTTTTTCGTATCTTTACCCTTGACAACTTCTTCTACAGTGTCTTCTACATTTTCCGCAACTTCTTCTACATTGTCTTCTACATTTTCCGTAACTTCTTCTACAGTGTCTTCTACTTTTTCCGTAACATCTTCTACAGTGTCTTCTACATTTTCCGCAACATCTTCCATCGCATCTTCAGCTTTTTTAAAACCTTTCGTAAAAAATTTCTTTCCGCTCTCTACCTTTTCTTCCGCTTTTTTTCTAAAATCCTTGGAAAATACAAGTTTGTCGTTTTCATCATAGTAAAAAATGTCTTCCGCACCGTTTTGTATTTTATTTTTTACATTTTTGCCAATCTCTTTGGCGTTATCAACCAAATCTATGGTTTTATCTTTTATATCCGCCATGGTATCTCTGCCCTTTTTAGGAGCGATAAGTACGCCGATGAGTATACCGATGCCCGCTCCCACACTTGCCGCACCGACAAGTTCCAAGATTCCGACTTCTTTTTTCTTCTTAAACATAACTTCCTCCTCTTATTTCTTTTATATGGCTTAAAAAAATCCGTAAGCAACTAAAAAATTGATTACTTTTGTAAACAAAAACACATTTAATACATAGCTTATACC
>CAMYCP010000115.1 GCA_947254385.1 uncultured Filifactor sp.
TTATATATAATATAAAATATTTGAAAAATAATATTAAGTGAAACAAAGGAGATTTCTATGGAAACTTACGATTACATTGAAGATTTAAAGAAAAAATTAAGGGAAGAGGGCTTTAAACTTACTCCGCAAAGACGTTCCGTCGTAGATGTTTTGTATCAAAAAAAAGGAAACCATTTGAGTTGTGAAGAAATTTACAATCTTGTAAAAGTGACCTGTCCGGAAATAGGGCTGGCGACAATATACCGAACACTTCAAATGTTGGACAAAATCGGATTTATAACTAAACTGAGTTTAGATGACGGTTGTTTAAGGTATGAATATAACGAACAAAAGGAAGGACACCATCACCATCACCTTATATGCCGTAAGTGCGGTAAAATTTATGAGGCGGAAGTCGATTTGCTTGAACCGCTCGAACAACTTATAGAAGAAAGTTACAAATTTAAAATAGAAGACCACGACGTTAAGTTTTACGGTATATGTAGTCAATGTAGCGAATGAGATTGTATAAGCCGAATTAAATTTTATACAGCTTGTATGTGATTTGATTTGATACACGATTGTATAAAGTTTTATTTCGGCTTTTTAATTTTATTTTGAAAAGAAATAAACGGGATTATTTTTTTTCAAAGTAAAATGTACGTTTGTACTTAATTTTGGATTAATATTACCGTGTGAAGTCCGAGAATGCACACAAAATATTTAATCCGATTACTGTATTTTTGTCCGAAAATATATAAGAATGTTTTTTTAATCGGGCGGTATTGTTATTTAAAAATTTATTTTTATGAAAGGAAATTTATGGAAGTTAAAAAAAACACGTCCGGACGCCGAAATTCTGCAAAAAAGCAAAGTAAAATAAAGATAATTCCACTCGGCGGACTGTATGAAATAGGCAAAAATATGACCGTGGTTGAGTATGAAAATGATATTATCGTCATAGACTGCGGTATGAGTTTCCCGGAAGATGAGATGCTCGGTATAGATATTGTAATTCCCGATATTTCATATTTGACTAAAAATGCTGACAAGATACGCGGTATCGTACTTACGCACGGACACGAAGATCATATCGGAGCTATTCCGTACGTACTAAGAAAACTTGATGTTCCCGTATACGGTACCAAATTCACTTTAGGTTTAGTTGCTCTAAAACTTAAGGAACATCGGATAAATGCGGACTGTCTTAAAGAAGTCTCAGCAGGTTCATCGGTAAAAGTCGGAGCGTTTACCGTAGATTTTATAAGAGTGACGCACAGTATACCAGATTCTTGTGCTTTAGCGCTCCATACTCCCATAGGTACGATATACCACACGGGCGATTTTAAAATCGACCACACGCCGATTGACGGGCAGGTTACAGATTTTCACAGTATTGCCAAAATCGGAGTTGAAGGGTGTCTTTTGATGCTCGGAGAAAGCACTAATGTTGAAAGTGAGGGTTTTACAAAATCCGAAAAAGTCGTGGGTAAAACGTTGGATGAAATTTTTTTGAGAGCGGAAAACGATCGTGTAATATGTGCGACATTCTCCTCCAACATTCACCGCATACAACAGATAGTCAATACCTCCGTTAAATACGGGAGGCGCATTGCGTTTTCCGGGCGTTCCATGCTCAACTGCGTGAACGTGGCACTGGACTACGGATTTTTAAAAGTCCCCGCCAAAGCTTTGATAGATATAAACGATATCTCTAAATATCAAAAAAATGAAATAACTATAATCACAACCGGCTCACAAGGCGAACCCATGTCGGCACTCTTTAGAATAGCGGCGCAC
Organism: uncultured Filifactor sp.; assembly: GCA_947254385.1. Lineage (GTDB taxonomy): Bacteria > Bacillota > Clostridia > Peptostreptococcales > Filifactoraceae > CAMYCP01. Next base: position 1,780 of record CAMYCP010000115.1, read on the forward strand.
GAACATCGCAAAATAGAGGCGGGAGTCGGAGATACCATAGTAATTTCCGCTCATCCGATTCCGGGGAACGAAAAAGATGTCGCCAAGGTTGTAAACAACTTGTTTCAATTAGGTGTAAATGTGGTTTACGACAGTCAATCCGAAATTCACGTATCCGGACACGCAAAAAAGGAAGAACTCAAACTCATGCACCGTCTGCTTAAACCTAAATTTTTCATTCCCGTACACGGTGAATACAGACATCTTTATTTGCACGCCGAACTTGCAATGGAACTAGGAATGAATGCGGACAATATATTTCTGCTGCACAACGGTTCGACTCTCGAAGTATCACCTAAAGGCTGCAATTATCTCGCCGATTCTCCGTCCGGAAATATTCTTGTGGACGGCTTAGGTGTCGGAGATGTCGGCAACATAGTTTTAAGAGATCGAAAACATCTATCTGAAGACGGCTTGATGGTAGTAGTCGTAAATATCTCCAAAGAAGACGGACTTCCAGTATCCGACCCCGACATAATATCACGCGGATTTGTATACGTGAGAGAGTCGGAAGAACTCATGGAAGAGGCTAAAAACATAGTTAAACGAACCGTACTCGCCGCGATAAATAAAAACGATTATGACCGTTCGTACATCAAAAACAGTGTAAAAGAAGAACTTAAAACCTTTTTATTTAAAAAAACTAAACGCAATCCCATGATTTTACCGATAATTATGGAAGTCTAACAGAGGTGATCTATGTTTAATTTTAATTTAAGAAATATGCTTATAAGTCTGCCCGGAATTTTAATGGCAATCTCTTTTCACGAATTTGCTCACGCTTTGGTAGCTCATCTAAACGGTGACAACACCGCTAAAAATCAAGGCAGAATGTCGATAAATCCTTTAAGCCACATTGACCCTGTAGGCATGATAACACTTTTAATAGCGGGATTCGGTTGGGCAAGACCTGTGCCGATAGATTCAAGAAATTTTAAAAACTACAGAACGGGTATAATCACCGTAGCACTTGCAGGCGTTGCAATGAACATACTGCTTGCAATTTTATTCAGCTTTATAATAGCTTTTATTCCGTTATCGTTTTATGACTCTCCTCTGGTTGAAATATTTTCGGCGATAGTATGGATAAATATAGTATTTGCGGCATTCAATCTCATACCTATACCACCGCTCGACGGCTCACGCATAGTAAGCACGATATTGCCGTTTAAGCTGAGAGTAAAATATGATTCCATAGAACCTTACGGATTTTGGATACTGATTTTGCTCATAGCGAGCGGCGCCGCCAATTATATCCTGATGCCCGCAATTAATTTTGTATATACGATCGTTTCAGGATTTGTAGGAATTTTTTTCTAAATGCGGGGTAAATATGTCATTTCCTGTAAAAACTGAAAAATACGAAGGCCCTCTCGACTTACTCCTCGATTTGATAAAACGGAATAAAGTGGACATATGCGACATTTCATTAATGGATATAACCGAACAATATATAAATGCCGTATCGGATTTAAAATACGACATGGACAAAATGTCCGATTTTTTACTCATGACATCCAAACTCATAGAACTTAAATCCGGATATCTTCTATATCTCAAACGTGAAATCGAAGAAGATCCAACTGAAGAAATAAAAATGTCGCTTGAAATATACAAAACATATAAATCCGTAACTCAGTATCTTAAGACTAAAGAAATCGATTTAGACGGAATTTTCTCAAGGAAACCCGCTGAAATTTTTACTGAAGAAGAATTTAACCTTGAAGAAATGACCTTATCAAAACTTTTTGAAATAACCGACCGCATTATAAAAAGAAAAAATACGAAACACACAATAATAAGTTTTAAATTTCCACCGGTTGAAGAAATGATAAAAAAAATCAAAACCTACCTTGAAAAAAACAATAAAGCGGTTTTCTTTAAACTTCAAGACAAAGAAGAAAATGCGCAAAAAGTTGCAATTTTTTTAAGTTTACTTGAAATTACACACTCAGAACATTGTCATATATCACAAAATAAAAAATTCGGTGAAATATCGGTAGAAACGACAGGTGTTTAAACTTGAACATAAATGAAATCTCTGCCGTCATAGAGGCTCTCCTCTTTGTAAACGGCAATCCCATGGAAATTTCACAAATCCATAAAATCATAAAAGAAAAAAGCGAAAGTGAAATTAAAATAAAAGAAATACGTGACGCACTGCTGCTCCTTAAAGAAAAATATACGGCGCAAACTTCAGGCATAACCATTATAAGCGCGGATGAAAGCTATCAGCTTGTGACTAAAGAAAATTTAAAAGAATATGTAAACGCCGTGACACTTAAAAAAAAGCAAAAAAATCTAACCCAAGCCTCAATGGAGACTCTGAGCATAATCGCATACAATCAACCGGTTACACGCATAATGATAGAGGAAATTCGAGGAGTAAAAAGCGATTATTCAATAAACGCCCTACTTGAGGCGGATCTTATAGAAGAGGCGGGAAGGCTGGACAAAATCGGTCGTCCTCTCCTTTACCGCACCACACGGAATTTCCTGCTGAAATTCGGCTTAAAGACGATAAACGACCTGCCTGATATCGACAAATTTAAAATAGACAAATAAAAATATTTCCAAACTTTCCTCAAGTGTTTTTATTATCTGTTTAGCCTCTAAAAACTTATTTTCAAAAGACAAAATATTGATTTTACAATGCACAAAATTATATTTT
>CAMYCP010000116.1 GCA_947254385.1 uncultured Filifactor sp.
TATCTCCTTATCTGAAAATCTTTTTTTTACTTTTACTCATTTATTATAGTATAATTAATTTTTTTATGCAAGAAATGTTCCATTTCCTGAAACAAAAAATTTGGTGTAAACGGATATTTTACAACATAATTTGACTTTAAGCATTTTCATGTGTACAATTCTTATAGTATAACATGAAAGGATTTTTTATGATTACATTATCTGTAAATAATTTATCAAAATCGTACGGTATCGACAATATATTCAAAAATGTAACTTTTTCTTTAAATGAAAATGAAAAAGTGGGACTTGTAGGACCCAACGGCGCCGGTAAATCCACTCTTATTAAAATAATAGCCGGTCAAATATCCAAAGACGATGGAGATATTTTTTTATCTAAAAATTTAAACATTGGTTATCTTGAACAAAACGTACGTGTAGATTCTGAAGATTCAATATATGAAGAAGTTTTGAGCGCATTTTCGGATATTATCGAACTTGAAAAAAGTATGCGCCGGTATGAAATACTGATATCTGAACTCTCCGATAATCCGGCCGAACTTGAAAAAGCCATGGAGACATATTCCAAAATAAGTGAAGAATTCGGCTTAAAAAATGGATATGCTTATAAATCTGAGACACGTGGAATTTTAATAGGTCTCGGCTTTAAGGAAAATGAGTTGGATAAACCTGTAAAACTGCTTTCCGGCGGAGAAATAACAGCTTTAAGATTGGCAAAACTGCTTATAAAAAAACCGAACGTGCTGCTTTTAGACGAACCTACCAACCATTTGGACATGGAGAGTGTACAGTGGCTGGAAAATTTTTTAAAACAATACAGAGGAAATGTCATAGTAATATCGCACGACAGATATTTTTTAGACAGGACGGTTTCACGCATTTTTTATATGAATAATCACACTTTAAAAGATTATAAAGGAAATTACAGTGAATATATAATAAAAAAAGAAATTGAAGAAGAACTCTCAGAAAAAGAATACAAAGAAAATCGTGCTGAAATAAACAGGCAAAAAGAAATAATCCGAAGGCTTAAAGCGTTCGGCAGGGAAAAACAGGTAAAACGTGCCCGCAGTAGGGAAAAAGCTCTTAACAAAATTGAAATTAAAGAAAAACCCGAACATGACGATAAATCCGCAGCTATAACTTTTGTGCCGTCGGTTAAAAGCGGAGATGATGTGATAGATGTTTTTGATTTAAGTAAATCGTTTCCGGAGCGCAAATTATTTCAAAATGTAAATTTTCATATATACAGAGGAGAAAAAATTGCACTCATCGGCCCCAACGGTTGCGGGAAAACCACGTTATTTAACATACTTTTAGGAAAAGAAAGCAGGGACACGGGTGATATAAAATTCGGTTCAAATGTCAAACCGTCATACTTTGATCAGACACGTCAAGATTTAAATATGCAAAAAACGATAATAGACGAAGTGTGGGACGCTTATCCTAAAATGACGGAAACAGCGATTAGAAATATGCTTGCGGCGGTTTTGTTCATGGGGGAAGATGTATTTAAAACAATATCCGATACAAGCGGCGGTGAAAAGGCCCGCATTTCACTTTTAAAACTCATGCTTTCACCTTCAAACTTCTTATTTTTGGACGAACCTACCAACCATTTGGATATAACATCTGTGGAAGTTTTAGAAAATGCACTTATAGCATATGAAGGGACATTATTTTTTATTTCTCACGACAGATATTTTATAAATAAAGTTGCGGATCAGGTCTTTGTATTGACTGAGAACGGTATAGAACAGTACTTGGGTAACTATGACTACTATCTCTATAAACTCAGTGAAAAAAAAGAAGCTGAAAATCTTGAAACTGAACAAACAAAGACGGTAAATAAAACCGATATGGCAAAGCGGCGCAAAAAAGATCGTCAAAAAGAAAGCGAAATACGTACACAAAAAAAGCGAATAGAAGAAACGGAAAAGAAAATAACCGAACTTGAAGAAAAAATACAAAAATGTGATGAAGAATTATGCAAAAAGGAAATATACTCCAGCCCTGAACTTAGCTTAAAAACTCAGAAAGAAAAAAAAGAAAATGAAGACAAACTGGAACAAAGTATGGTTTTATGGGAAAATCTGATAAATGAACTTGAGAATATGAAATAGAATAATTGATATTTTTTAATAAGTCGGAGAAAAAAATGAACATACTTAAAAATCAAAAATGTAAAATTATAATAACCGACATGGGAAGCAAGGGAGAGGCGATAGGCAAGGCGGACGGATACGTAATTTTTACGGACGAGGGAATAATCGGGGATGAAGTTGAAGTCGTAATTGAGTATATTAAAAAAAATTGTGCGTACGCTCACACCTTAAGAATAATTAAGGAAAGTAAATACAGAGTAAAAAGCAAATGTCCCGTTTCAAAAATATGTGGCGGATGCAGCTTACAGGAACTTGAATACATTGAACAACTCAAACTTAAAAAGAAAATTGTAAAAGAAAACTTTAAAAGAATAGCCGGCAAAGAAATACAAATTGATAACGTGATAGGCATGACAAACCCATACAGATATAGAAATAAAGGACAATACCCTATAGGATACTTAAAAAATGAAGTAATCTCCGGATTTTATAAAACCGGCACTCATGAAATAGCTCCCGTAAAAGACTGTATATTGCATAAAGAAATAAGCAACAATATAGTTTTTGATCTTACAAAATTTTTTCAAAAAAATAAAGTCTCAATATACAATGAAAATACCAAAACCGGGAACATAAGGCGTATTGTAATAAAAATAGGATTTAAAACTTCCGAAATCATGGTAATCATAGTGACTAAACATCAAGAATTGAACTACTCTGAGCAAATAGTCGGCTTTTTAACTGAAAAATATCCTTCAATTAAAACAATAGTTCAAAATATACAACATTTAGACAACAATGTAATCTTAGGCAAGCAAAATAAAATTCTTTACGGTGACGGTAAAATTACGGATATTTTAGGCGACTTGACATTTGAAATTTCACCGAATTCTTTTTATCAGGTAAACCCCGTTCAAACTGAAAAATTGTATGATGCTGCAATACAAAAAGCCGGATTTAAAGGCGATGAAACGGTTTTGGATCTTTATTGCGGGATAGGTACAATATCGCTTTTTGCGTCAAAATATGTAAAAAAAGTCATAGGAGTGGAAATTGTATCTGAAGCTGTAGAAAATGCGAAAAACAATATGAAACTGAATAAAATAAGCAATGTTGAATTTATTTCAGGCAAAGCGGAAGAACTTTTTGAGGATATTTCTAAAAAAAATAAAATAGATGCATTGTTTTTAGACCCTCCGCGTAAAGGGTGCGACAAGCGGTTAATTTTGGAAACCGTAAAACAAAAAATCCCCAAGATAATTTACATCTCATGTAACAGCGCAACACTTGCAAGAGATGCACTGATATTTGAAGAAAACGGATATGAAGTTAAAAATCCGACTTTGGTGGATATGTTCTGTCACGGCATGAATATTGAAAGTGTAGTTTTAATCTCAAGAAAAGAGACGTGATTATAAAAAAGAAAGGATCATTATGAAAGCAAACAAAGTAAGAAAAGCGGTAATTCCCGCAGCGGGACTCGGCACCCGTTTTTTGCCGGCAACCAAAGCTCAACCTAAAGAAATGCTCCCCATAGTTGATAAACCTACACTGCAATACATAATTGAAGAGGCGATAAATTCGGGCATAGAAGAAATCCTCATAATAACCGGCAGAAATAAATCATCTATAGAAGACCACTTCGATCGCTCTGTGGAACTTGAGGCGGAACTTTTAAGAAACGGTAAGACGGATCTGTTAAAAATGGTTCAGGATATAGGCAATATGGCGGATATACATTACATACGTCAAAAAGAACCTAAAGGACTGGGTCACGCCATATACCGCGCCAAAAGTTTTATAGGAGACGAGCCTTTTGCGGTAATGCTGGGCGACGATGTGGTAGATTCTGAAATTCCGTGCCTTAAACAGTTGATTGATTCTTATGAAAATGTAAAATCTTCAGTTTTAGGGGTTAAAGAAGTAGAAAAAAATCAGGTAAATAAATACGGAATAGTGGACTACTCTAATCATAGTGGTAAATTGTACGACGTAAAAAATTTGGTTGAAAAGCCCGACATTAAAGATGCGCCGTCTTCGATCGCAATTTTGGGAAGATATATAATCACACCCGCCATATTTGATATTTTAGAAAATACCGTTCCCGGAAAAAACGGAGAAATCCAGCTTACCGATGCGCTCAAAACACTTCTTGAACGTGAAAAAATCTACGCATATGAATTTGACGGGATAAGATACGACATAGGAGATAAAATCGGTTTTTTGGAAGCTACATTGGACTTTTCACTCAAAAGAGAATCTTTAAAAGAACCGTTAATCAGGATAATGAAAGAACGTATACAGTTGTGTGATAAATAATTGTAATATTTTTG
>CAMYCP010000117.1 GCA_947254385.1 uncultured Filifactor sp.
TGATGATTTTTGTGTTATAATAAACTATATAAAATCTGATGTAGTTTATTTGTTAATAAAGGGAATATCTAAAAATTTAATTTTCAAAAAATAAAATATATATTTCATATTGTTTTCCATTTATTTTTTTAATTTTTATCAGCTATTAGAGATGTCCCTCAGTATAAATAAGGTTTTTAAAAAATTTTACAGACATTTTTTATATTTTCAACTGATAATATAAGGAGAATTTAATGAAAGTAACACTTGAACCTATCATAAGAGAGGCGATAAGGACGGGCGCGTCGGATATTCACATAACAGTCGGACTTCCTCCGGTGCTGAGAATTAACGGCTCACTTGAAAAAGTCGGCAGCTACGTACTTACCGCAGATGATCTCGACTCGTTGGTGCATGAGCTTGCAAGTCCTTATCATTTTTCCAAATTTGAAGAAGACGGTGAAACCGACTTGGCGTACTCATTTTTAGGACTTTGCCGTTATCGGGTAAACATATTTAAAGACAAGGGTAACAGTAGTATCGCCCTGCGTACCATAACAAGTAAAATTCCGACCATGGAAGACTTGAAACTTCCTATAGCATTTAGGGAGCTTTGTAAGAAAAAAAGAGGACTGATACTTGTGACAGGCCCGACAGGGAGCGGTAAATCCACAACCCTCGCCTCCATGGTAGGCTACATCAACCAACATAGAAAAGAACACATAATCACCATAGAAGACCCGATCGAATACGAACACAAACATATAAACAGTATCGTAAACCAACGGGAACTCGGCAGAGACACGCAAAGTTTTGCCAATGCGCTTAGAGCCAGCTTGCGTGAAGACCCGGACGTAATACTCGTAGGGGAAATGCGTGACCTTGAAACCATATCCACTGCCATAACCGCAGCGGAAACCGGACACTTGGTAATGTCGACACTACACACCATCGGAGCGGCAAAAACGGTCGATCGTATCGTGGACATCTTCCCCCCGCACCAACAAAGACAAGTTGTATCACAACTTTCAGGCGTTATTGAGGCGGTAATCTCACAACAACTCCTGCCGAGATCGGACGGCAAAGGCCGTACACTGGCACTTGAAATGATGCTTGCCAACCCCGCTATAAGAAACCTCATAAGAGAAGGCAAAACCCACCAGATACAAACCGTCATACAAACCAACTACGCAATGGGAATGCGCACCATGGACGGCTCACTTGTCGAACTCTTTAAAAACGGCATAATATCACAAGATTCGCTCTTCGATTTTGCCGTAGATAAAGAAACTGTCAAATCCATGCTGGTTAAAAAATAATAATTAAAGGAAATGTCAAGTTTTTTGTGTAAACTGTTGTTAAGATGAGCGTTTTTTATGGTTACACATAATATTTTATAGCTATGAAGTTGCTTTACTTAAAATTTTATTTATATATTTTTTCTTTATATTCCTTTAAACATTGATATAATTGAATTTACAAAGTAATCTAAAAAAAATAAAAAAATATGTAAAATTTGTGGAAAAAGTGTTGCATTTTTTAGGAAATGTGGTATGATATATATAGTAAATGAACAGAGGCTATACATTAATTCATATCACTACAATAATTTATTAGAGGTGAGCCGATGGATAAAATTTACTCGTACCGAGCGGTCAATGAATTTGGTGAAGTGATAGACGCTACGACTGAGGCGGAAAATGAAGCGGCGATAATGGCGATGCTTCGTAATCAAGGTTATCGACCTATAAGTATTGAAGAAAAAGTGCAAAGTAAGGCTCTGACACTTGGAAGTACAGCTCTTTCGCTCAAAGACGTAATAGTGTTTTCTAGACAGCTTTCTACGATGCTTAGAGCCGGTATGGATTTGAACCGTTGTTTGGATGTGCTTGCGGATCAATCTGAAAGTAAGAAACTCAGAAGTTCTTTGCTTGATATATCAGCATCGGTAAAAAAAGGGACTACACTTTCAAAATCCATGGAACAACAAGGTGATGCCTTTCCAAGTCTTTTGAAACGTTCGGTCGAATCAGGCGAAATGTCCGGTCAGATGGCTGAAATTATCGAAAAGATGGCGGATCACTACGAACGTGACATGGCGGTAAGACGGCGTATTAAAGGTGCTATGACGTATCCTATAATTTTGTTGGTCGTTATGGTTATAGCGGTTACTATATTGCTCACCAAGGTAATGCCGAATTTCGTGGGTATGTTTGAAAGTGCGGGTATGGAAATGCCGGCGCTTACTCAGATGGTTATGAATTTGAGTGGTCTTTTGGTCAAACACGGTATTTTGGTATTTCTTGCTATAGTTGCCGTTGTAGTCGGGATACAGATGCTTTTGAGAAATCACGACGCAAGAGTGGCATGGGATCGTACTAAAATTAAGATGCCGGTTATAGGCAAATACATCTCCAAGATAGTTACGGCGCGTTTTACCCGTACACTTTCCACCATGCTCTACAGCGGACTTCCAATAGTAGCGGCGCTTAAGGCGGCAGGTGAAACTACCGATAACAAGTATGTGGAAGAAATGATAAATAGGAGTGTCGAAGGTATCGAAAAAGGTATGAGCATGACCGCCGAGCTTACGCGCACGGGGATATTCCCCCCGATGATGCTCTCCATGGTCGGTATCGGTGAAGAATCCGGTAACTTGGACGATATGCTCGAACGTACCGCTGATTACTATGATGCCGAAATGCAATCGGCAATAGACGCTTTGGTTACCATGATGGAACCGCTTATGGTAGTTCTTATGGGTGTAGTTATCGGTACGATAGTAATAGCGATGTATCTGCCGATGTTCGATATGATTAATACTATACAATAATGTACTGAATAATAAGGTAAATTCGGCTTATGCCGTTTTATAAAATGGGAACATAGTGTTTACTACTTTTAGGTAGTGTATGGTTCTCATGCAATATCCGAACTGTTGCAAGATAACATTTCAAGTTTTCCAAAAGGAGGAAAAATCATGAAAATGAACAAAAGAAAAGGCTTCACCTTAGTTGAATTGATCGTTGTTATCGTCATCTTGGGTATCTTGATGATGATCGGTGCAATGAAGTATCAAGACGTTAAACGTGGTGCGAACTTAACCGCATTGAGATCCAACCACGATACAATCCGTGCCGCTCTTGAACTTGCGTCCGCAAATAATGCCGGTTCCATACCAGATAAAGTTGGAACCGTGGATATAAAAGATTTTGATAGTTTGGTAAAGGCAGGTTTGGTAACGAAGATTGTTCAAGGACAACCTGTAGGCGCGAATTATAAGTATGAAAAAGGAGTTATTACTACTTCAGTAGCAGATAAAAATGTTGTGGAAGCAAATTATCCTAAGGAAGGTGCTGGTCCAATAACAATAGAAGAAGACGTTATCAACGGTACAATTAAGTATTTGCCAAATGAAGCGTATATACTTCAAAAGAAAGGCGCTGCTACTACTGGTCCGTGATATTTGTATAGTTAGTTGTTTATAATTAATTAAGTTAATAAAAAAAAGGATATCGGTTCGGGATATCCTTTTTTAATACATAAAATTTTTCTTTTCTAAATTGCAATATCAAGTTGGACACTTTTTGTGTTACTATTCAGCCTGTTATAATAATAAAATTATTAATTATTATAATTTCAATGTTTATAGCCGGTTTGTACGTTATTTTTGAAATAGTAAATATAAAAACAACAGTATATAAAAATCAAACAGTTTACGGCATTATTTAATTTGAGGGCTGAATAGTTACCTTTTTTTACATTTTTTAAACGTCGTCTATTAATAATGTTCGGATGACAGTGAAATTTATATGTTTTATTTGAAACGGGTGGTGATTGTATGTTTTTTAAACGTAGACAAAAAGGGTTTACCTTGATAGAACTCATAATGGTGATAGTAATAATCGGTATTCTTTTAAGCTTGGGGACTACAAAATACGTGGATACCGAAAGGATAGCCAATCGCAGAGTACTTCAGGCAAATCATCAACTACTCCTATCATCTCTTAAACTGATAGAGGCGGATAATTCCGGCAACATTCCGTCCGATCTCACGATTGAAAAACTCGAAAACCAATCCGGCATAAGCGACGGCTCACCCAAAGGAGCGCTCTACACTTACGAAGACGGTAAAATTACGACCAAAGTTACCGACGCCGCTATAATAAAAAAACATTATCCAAAAACGGATAATAAAATACCCTCCAAACTATTTCTTGAAGACGATATAAACACCGGCGAAAGTACATTTGTACCTGATGAAAAAAGCGGATATTGGAATTAGACTGCGCACTTATAAAAAGTGCGCATTTTTTATGAAAATAAATAAAAAAAATTTTATGATACTGATTAGCTTTAAAAAATGTAGTATTATATCTAACCGGAATTTAATATA
>CAMYCP010000118.1 GCA_947254385.1 uncultured Filifactor sp.
GAATTTTTATATTTATTTTCGTATGTTGAATGTGCAAAATGCGACAAAATATTCAGTTTTAGGTTTTGCACGATTTTACATACTGTTAAAAGGAGTAATTTATGGAGGAAATAATCAACGCAATACTTAAAATTGATTCGGATGCGGTAAAAAAACGGGGAGATGCCGATGTTTCCATAGAGGAGATGGAAAACAGCAAAAAGGAACAACTCCTGCAAATAAAAAGGGAGCTCAGTTCCAAAAGTAAGGAAGAAGTGGATAATTACAGGGAACTTATGCTTGAAGACGTAAAGGAGGAAAGTGAGAGAATACAGAGAGAATCTAAAAAAGAAGAAGATTATCTGGATAAAAGATACAGTCAATTTGCCGAACGTATAAGCGAAGAAGTATTTCGTATGATACTGCGCAGCATGGAGGGATAAGTATGCCGGATCCTTATCGTTTTACGGCGCTTAATACTAAAATAAGAGCATTAAAAAAATCCGTACTTCAAGAAAGCGACTACGTGAACATGATGAAACTGGATTCCACTCAGGAAATTGCTCACTACTTAAATGACAGTACAATATATCGCAGTATTTTAAATGATTACAACATTAAAGATTTACACAGACGAGACTTGGAATATTTGGTACACAATTTCAGCATCAGCAGGTGGAACGGTCTGGTTCATTTTTTAGCTTTTGAATACAGAGAACTTTTTAAAGCCTTGTTATTTTATTATGAAGTATGCAACGTAAACATCATACTTAGAGGTATAGGACGCAATCGACCCAGAGAGGACACTCGTAGAAAAATAAATCGGGTTCATGCGTATTTGGACGTGGATTACGATAAATTGTTGAGTTTAAACTCAATTGACGAATTTATAAATCAATTTAAAAATACAGTTATTGAAGAACCATTGTACAATGTAACCTTGGATGATGTGAGGACTAAAGAATTTCACATAGAAATGAACTTGGATTATGTATATTTCAGTAATCTGTTTCAAACTATAGAAAAAATACCCAAAGAAGACAGAAAATGCGCACAAAAAATAATCGGAATATTTGTCGATTTGAATAATTTTCAATGGATTTACAGAGGAAAAGTCCATTTTTCACTCACCGATGAAGAGGTGCTTAACTATACTTTGCGCGGGGGATTGAAATTTTCTTTCCACAAGATGAAAGATATCATTTATTCGAACAATTTTAAGGAAGAATTTTTTAAGACCCTGGAAGACAAATATCCCGGTATGTTTAAAAGCAACTATATGTTAAATCCGCGCAAAATGCAACAATACTACATGGGGGTACTTCAAAAAGAATCACAAAAAAATCCGCATGGGATAGCGCCGCTTTTTGAGTTTTTCAGGATAATGGAATATGAGTATTATAATATTATAACTATGATAGAATCCACCAAATATAAGCCGAAAAATCCGTGGGATTATATCATACCTACATTTGGAAGAGTGCGGGAGGAGGTTATTAATGGCAATTGAAAAAATGAGTATTATGAATATTTTTGGGCCTAATGAAGATTTGCATGACGTACTTAAAACCATAGTGCTCAGCAAAAATGTTCATATTAAAAATTATACAAAAGATAAGATACAGGATTCGCTCAGTATGAGTGTACTTTCCGCATACAACAGCGATATTCGACATGTGGACGATTTTAAAAGATACAAATCTGAAAAAATAAATTTTAAATACTATGAGGAAAAGCTCGATCAGATAGCGTCATTACTTGAAATAGATTTAAAAGTAACGGATAATTTGGATGCAGACTACAGTTTCGATAAAGTTGCCGCACGCATAGAAGAAATATATTCAAAAATTGACCCCTTAGGTGAGGGGAAAGAAAAGGCGAAAAAGGAAATTTCGGAAAAAGAAGATTTTTTGGAGAGCATAGCTAATCTTGACGGAATGAAAGTCGACTTTTCTCACATCGGCGATATGGAATATTTTAATTACCATATCGGAACTTTGAACAAGGAACGCCGTATAAAACTTAGGGACAATTATGAAAATATACCTGCGATAATTTTGCATATAGGAACGAGTGTGGCGGGTGAATCGTATCTCGTATTTTCAAGCAAAGAAAACGATGAAGAGACGATCAAGATTTTAAAATCGCTGAATTTTAAAGAGATAGAATTTCCGGAAGGGATATCCGGAACTTTGAGTGAAATAGAAACCAAGGTAAAGGACAGTATAGCGAAATTAAAGAAACAAATAAACAAAAATGCCGATGTAATCAAAGAAATAAGAAATGAATATCAGGAAGAAATAATCAAACTTAAATCGGAATTACAACTTGAAAAAACTATACACGACCTTATGAACAATGTTGCGGAAACGGAAAATTTCTTTTATTTTGCAGGATGGGTATCTGAAGAAAATTGGGACAGTTTGACAGACACATTGCAAAAACAACATAAACGCATATTGATTAAGAGTTTGAACGATAAAGAAGTCTCAAACAATCTTATACCGCCCACCAAACTTAAAAACAATTCCGTGGTGAGCCCCTTTGAACTTCTCGTAAATATGTACGGGATACCTAATTATAAAGAAATCGATCCGACTTTCTTTTTGGGACTTACCTATCTTGTCTTTTTCGGAGCTATGTTCGGTGACGTCGGGCAAGGACTTATATTTGTAATCTTCGGCTTTTTAATGAGCAAAAGTAAAAATTCCTCTTACGGCAAAATATTGTTGCGCCTGGGGTTAAGTTCGATGGCGTTCGGATTTTTATACGGGAGTTTTTTTGGATTGGAAGAAATTATCCCGGGGTGGCACCTTCGCCCTATGGAAAATATAAATTATGTTCTCGGTGCATCCATAGGTTTCGGTGTGTGCTTGCTTCTTATAGGGTTCGGGCTTTCCATGTACAATTTGAAGACTGAAAACAAATATGACGAACTGATATTTGGAAAAGACGGCATATCGGGGCTTATATTTTATATAGCACTCCTTATCTTAGGTATACAGGCGTTTTTATCAAAAAGTTTGATACCGAATGCGGTTTTAGGCATCGTATGTATCCTGTCTTTGGCGGCAATACTTTTCAGAGCGCCACTTTGGGGTTTGATTAAAAAAGCCGATCCCAACTACGGCAGCGGTAAAAGTTTTTATTATATTGAAGGAAGTTTCAACCTTATAGAAACGATATTGAGCTTTTTGTCAAACACGATATCTTTCATAAGAGTAGGTGCATTTGCGATAAACCACGTAGGTTTGTTTTTGGCGTTTGCAACCATGGCAAAAATGGTAAATCAACCCATAGCCGGAATTTTCATATTGATTTTGGGAAATGTCATAATAATATGTCTGGAAGGGCTTATAGTATTCATTCAAGGCTTGAGACTCGAATATTATGAACTTTTCAATAAATATTTCAAAGGTGACGGCAGAGAATATATCCCCGTAACCTATATCCGATAAAAATTTAGGAGGACTGTAATGAAATTAATTTTAGGCGCTTTAATATTTTTGGTATTGGCAACTGTAAGTATAGGTGTACGTATGGTAGTAAAAGACATAAAAGGAAACGATGTAAAAACCGCGTTGATTGCTAATATGGCTTTCTTCATACCTTTGGTGGGAGCGGCAATAGCGCTTATGGTACCGGATATGGCATTTGCCGCAACTGAAAGTGAAGTGGGAGGCAAGGGACTTGCTTTTATAGGTGCCGCTTTATCCACGGGATTTGCAACCATAGGTGCGGGGATTGCTACCGGAGCGGTAGGTTCCGCTGCTCTCGGAGCGGTTTCCGAAGATGATAAAATTTTAGGTAAAACTCTTATATTCGTAGGTTTGGCCGAAGGTATAGCAATATACGGTCTTATAGTATCCATTCTTATTTTAGGACGAATTTAGGAAGTGAAATATGCGTACCGCATTGATATCGGATAATAATGATACTTTGGTAGGAATGCGCCTTGGCGGAGTAAAATCCGTGCTTGCAAAAACGGAAAGCGAAATTGACAGAGCTATAGATGATGTGATTAAAAATCCGGAAATCGGGATACTGATAGTCACGGAAAACGTATTTGAAAAAGCTAAAGTGCGTCTTACAGATATAAGAATACACAAAAGATTTCCTCTTGTAGTGGAAGTACCGGACAGGTTCGGACAAAAAAGGCCGGATGACTATATTACAAGATATATAAAAGAATCCGTCGGTATCAAATTGTAGAATGGAGGGGCAATGTGATTACACTTGAAGAAAAACTCAAAGAATTTGATGAAATAGTAAGTGCAAAAGTGGAACGTGAGATTAAAGACAAAATAAATAAAAAAAATAACGAAATACAAAATTTTTTGGACGAAGAAAAAGCCAAACTTGAAATTG
>CAMYCP010000119.1 GCA_947254385.1 uncultured Filifactor sp.
GCGGCTCAAATGGACGGCGCTATTTTGGTTGTATCAGCGGCAGACGGTCCGATGCCTCAAACAAGAGAACACATTTTGCTTGCAAGACAAGTAGGCGTACCTTATATTGTAGTATTTTTGAACAAATGCGATATGGTAGATGACGAAGAACTGCTTGAACTTGTTGAAATGGAAGTAAGAGATCTCTTAAATGAATATGAATTCCCGGGAGACGATACTCCTATAATAAGAGGTAGTGCATTAAAAGCACTTGAAGACGGTACCGGCAAATGGGGAGATGCTATCATCGAACTTATGCAAGCCGTAGATGATTATATTCCCGAACCTCAAAGAGCTACCGACAAACCTTTCCTGCTTCCCGTTGAAGATATTTTCAGCATAAGCGGTCGCGGTACGGTTGCAACCGGTAGAGTTGAAAGAGGGGTTCTGCACGTATCCGAAGAAGTTGAAATAGTAGGTATGGCTGACAAACCGAGAAAAGTCGTAGTAACCGGTATTGAAATGTTCCGTAAATTACTTGACGAAGGTCGTGCCGGAGATAACATCGGTGTACTTTTAAGAGGGGTTGCCAGAGATGAAATCGAAAGAGGACAAGTTTTGGCAAAACCGGGTTCAGTTCATCCGCATACTCACTTTACAGCTCACGTATACGTGCTCAAGAAAGAAGAAGGTGGACGCCATACACCGTTCTTTAACGGATACAGACCTCAATTTTATTTCAGAACAACCGACGTTACCGGAGATATCGAACTTCCGGAAGGCGTAGAGATGGTAATGCCTGGTGATAACGTAGTTATGACTGTAAAACTTATAACTAAGATAGCTATGGAAGAAGGACTTCGTTTCGCTATCCGTGAAGGTGGCAGAACCGTAGGCGCAGGCGTTGTTGATAAAATTATCGAATAATTAAATATCATGAAAAGACCTCTAAAAATTAATTTTAGAGGTCTTTTTAATTTATTATAGTGAAACTAATCAATCAAATGACTGTCGTCGTTTTCATATAAGAGTTTATTTTTTCCGTCTTTATTCATTTCGATGTAGGTGACACTTGTTTGTTTTCCAACCGTATGTCCTTCATCTCTAAATGTGTCCAAATCAACATCGGTTAAATATGCTGTCATGACAAGTCTCGTCATGCCGTGTGTCATAACAAATACGGTTTTATTATCATAATTTTTGAATAAAAAGCCAAAAAAGGATTTCGATCTTTCCATAACGTCTTTAAATGATTCTCCGGTTTTAGGAACATACAATGACGGTCTGTCAAACAAATGTCTGCTTAACTTGAGGTCGGTTTCACTCAGTTCATCAAAATGTAGACCTTCCCATTTTCCGAAGTTCATTTCATAAAGTCTTTCATCTTCAAGTATATTGATATTCAAATCTTGTGTCGCGATTTTAATAGTTTGTTTGGTGCGACCGCTTGGAGATGTGAATATTATATCTGGATTTATTTCTTTTATTCTTTTATTTAATAATTTTGATTGCATTTTACCTAAATCAGTCAAATTAGAATCCATCCTGCCTTGAAAGCGATGTTCAGTATTCCAGACCGTTTCTCCGTGTCTTGCCAAATATAATTTTATCATTTGCATCTTCCTTTTTTATATTCTAATTATGTGTTCATTGAAACTTATTTAATATTTCGGTTTCTCCCGCCGCTATCAATGTATCCGATATATTAATTACAGTATCGGCGGAGGGCAGGGTGTTAAAATTTTTGCCGGATTTTATTGCAATTAAATTAATGCCGTATCTATTAGGCAGTTTAAGTTCGGATAAAGATTTACCCGCCCATTTATCTTGTACTTTAAGTTCAACTATGGAATAGTCGTCTGAAAGTTCAATATAGTCTATTACATTTCTGCCTGAAAGTTTGCGGGCTATTCTTTCGCCCATATCTCTTTCGGGAAAAATTACTATATCGGCACCTATTTTTTTTAAGATAGTAGCATGTATATCATTTTTAGCTTTAGCCACTACACTTTTTATTCCAAGTTCTTTTGCCGTTATCGTAGCGATAATCGAGGGTTCAATGCTCGATCCTATGGATATAATTGCGGTATCACAATTTCCTATGCCTAAATTTATTAAAGTATCTTTGTCCGATACATCGGCCTCCGCCGCGACGGTAACCCATTTACCGACTTCACGTATTATATCTCCATCGGAATCTATAACCATTACTTCATTTCCAAGTTCAATCAATGTTTTAGCGACCGCCGTGCCGAATCTGCCGCAACCTATTACTACATAAGATTTCATACTTTACCCCACTGTTAAATCAACTTCACAATATTTATAATTATTTTCATACGAGTGATTTCCTAAAAGCGCCGTAGCCAACGTCAAAAATCCGACTCTGCCTATATACATTGTGAGGCATAACAATAATTTGCTATAAAATGAGAGATCGGACGTTATACCCATACTTACCCCGACAGTCGCAAAAGCAGAAACCGTTTCATACATAACGCAAATGAAACTCTTTTTTTCAATAAAATATAAAATCAAAGTCGTTATACATATCCATGTTGTAGCTGACATCACTATTACAAGTGATTTTCGTACGGTAGAATATGATATTCTCTTTTTGAAAACAGTTATGTCACGTTTTTGATGAAACTCGGATAAACAACTTAAAAATAAAACGCCGACAGTTGTAGTTTTAATACCGCCTCCTGTAGACCCGGGGGATGCTCCGATAAACATGAATATTATCATGATAAATGCGGTACCTTCCGAGATTTTGCTTATATCAAAACTGTTAAATCCCGCAGTTCTTAATATGACAGATTGAAAAAAAGATTCCAATATTTTTGTGCCGAGAGAATCGTTACCTATTGTTGAAATGTTGTTGTATTCCGTTAAAAATATGAGTATGGTGCCTAATATTATAAGAAACGAAGAGATTATAAGTATCAATTTAGTTTGTATATTGAATTTCATAGTGCGGTAGTGGTTTTTTATGTCTATCAGTGTATTAAAACCTAAACCGCCCATAATAACTAAAAGTGATATTGTAATATTTATTAAAATATCACTTTTAAAATCCGTTATGGAATTTCCGGTTATATCAAACCCGGCGTTACAAAATGCCGATATGGAATGAAATATTCCAAGCCATATACCTTTTATTCCGTAAATCGGGATAAACGCAATCGAAAGCAATACGGAACCTATAAATTCTATAATGAACGTAAGAATTATTATACGTTTAAGTAATTTTACCATTCCCGAATATTTATTCTGATTAAATTGCTCTTTTACGATTAAACGGGATTCCAATGATATTTTCCTACCTACAAGCATGACTGCGGCTGTTGCCATAGTCATAAAACCGAGCCCGCCTATCTGTATCAGGCACAATATTATTATGTGTCCTACAGTTGTCCAATGGGTAAGAGTATTGCAGGTTACAAGACCCGTTACACATACGGCTGAAGTCGAGGTAAACAAAGCATCTATAAGCTGAGTATTTTCTTTAGATGAGCAGGGCAGCATCAACAAAAAAGTCCCTATAAAAATTACGGATAAAAAACTCAATGATATGACTACTAACGGATTTAAGCGTTTTTTTATATTAAATACACTGCTCATTTAAATTACCTTCTTAAAAAATATAAACGGATACAATGGATATTATATGGTAAATCTTTATAAATTGCAATATACGCTTTTTAGCTTAAAAAAAATAAGACAACGCTCTATACGTTGTCTTAAAAATTTCTATCAATTATTCAGATATTGTAAAATTTGTTGTTCTTTAGCTAATACACGACTTGCATATTTTGTATTGTAATTTCCTCTGTTTACATTTCCCGTGCCTTGGTTATATGCGGTAAGCGCCATTATATCGGTGCCATATAAACTATAATCTCTGCTAAGTTCGTTTGCTCCTTCCATTATATTTTTTTCTATATCAAAAATTTCGTCCATGGAAAGTCCACAATATTTACTGTGAAGTTGCATTAATCCGTGACATGCTCCGGAGCTGCAATTTGTTCTGAAAGTACTTTCCTGCCATATTATAGCCATAAGAAGTGAACTTCTTACATCATATTTTTCAGCCGCTTTTTTTACACATTGTGCTATTTTTTCTCTTTGTTCAGCAGGTACATTTGAATTTTTGAGAGCTATAAAATCGGCATACTTTTGTAAATCATTTGAAAATTTAATATTTTCTTCAGCTTTTGCCGTTTCTTCTTTTTCAATCATACTATAATGTTTTTCGATAATGTCTTCTATCTCTTCTTCATCTAAAATATCATTGTCAACATTTTTTGAAAATATTTTAAGTTCATTAT
>CAMYCP010000120.1 GCA_947254385.1 uncultured Filifactor sp.
TAAATCAGGAAGATATTGACACTGAAAACGACGTTTTAAATCAGGAAGATATTGATACTGAAAACAACGTTTTAAATCAGGAAGATGTTGACACTGAAATACAGGATAAACTTGAAAGCAATTCCTCGGATATTCTAAAATACGCCTGCACCAAATTAAACGAATCCGAAAATTTTGCTCTGGCATCACTTATAAAAAAAATAAAACCGTTAAAAATAAAAAATGGTGTAATTTTATTTGAAATACCTAAAAACGACGCTTTTGCAAAAAGTCTTTTAACCAAAAAAGAAAATATCCGCATTTTAGAAAATATATTTTCTAAAAAAACGGATACTGAAATAAAAGTTGAATTTACCGCGGAAAAAGAAGAACCTATGGACATTAAGGCACAATTAAAAACAATTTGCCCCAACGCTGAAATAATATTTGTTGGATAAAAAAAGAGAGCTTACGCTCTCTTTTTTATTAGATTTTTAAAATTTTTTTATATTGTTTTTTGTAAAAAATCTATTTTTCGTCAATTTCTTTCTTATCAGATTTTATAAGTTCAATTTCATATAAATCACGATACGGGTTAAGGTTTTTAAGCGCCTCTTTTGCGTATTCGGTCGGCTTTTTATCGAGCGTGCCGGAACATTCGGCGTAGAGGTCTTTGTCATTTTGCGCCGCTTTTGTTATTATATACGAGGCAAAGTCAACCACCCCTTTATCTCGTGGGCTTTTCATTTTGTCCGTTATAGATTTGGCAAATTTGATATATTTTACAGTTTCTTTATAATTTTTTTCATGCAAATTCACAAGCGCCATGTAAGAATCGAGGGTGCATCTTCTCCAAAACGAGTCAAATCTGCCGTAAAGCGTGTACGCCTTATTAAAATACATTTTTGCATTTTCGATCTCTCCCATGATGTATGCGGTTGTGCCGGCGTTTATATAAAAGACGGAAAGACTTGAAAGTGCATTTTTGCCTGCGGCGAGATTTATCGCTTTTTCAAACAACGAGAGCGCCTCAGCGTATTTACCGAATGCCAACCGTATCTCCCCGGTATAGTTGTATGCGGCGGCTATGTTGATTGCGTATCGTGAGGCGACCTCTTCGGTTACGGTGAGCGTGCTTATGGACTCGGCGAGGAGTTTTTCGGATTCGGCGTATTTACCGATCATAAGGTTATACAGTCCTTTAAGCCGCAAAAGTATGCCGATTTCTTTGTGATAATTGCATTTTACCGCCAAATCCAGCGCCCGTTCGATATATCCCGCCATGTCGGCGGTATCTCCCGTCTGTATACCGTAAAATATCATTTGTTTGTAGCCTTCAAGCATATAGTCGGGATTTTTTATCTGTGCGGCTTTTTCAATAACATAATTTATATAGTCCGTTCCGATTTTATATTCGCCGTCACGTATGGAATATCTGCCTTTCATGTAAAAAAACTCAATTTCGAGCAAACTTAAGTCCTGCGGGTCATGACTTTTAAGTTTTATATTTTTAAAGTCGTTTTCCAAATTTTTGAACAATTCTTCTATCTTATCGTGAGAAATGTAGACTTTCGGTTCAAAAAACTCTTCGTTGAAAATTATTGGAAATAGCTCATGGCTGAAATTTAAATAATAGTTCAAGGTTTCGATTTTATATTTCAGTACCTTGATATAACAGTCGGCACGTGTAAAATGATATACAAGGTGGGCAAATATTCGACTGTTTTTTTTGTCGCCTTTCATATTTTCGAGCATGGCGGCAATTTTTTTGTGAAAAAGTTTACGTGACGATTTTGCCTGTTTTTCGTATATATATTCACGAAGTTTGGGATATGAAAACTTGAGCATTATGTCATTTTTTACTTCAGTTTCGGTTATTATGTTACGTTCTACCAGCGTCTGCAGGGATTTAATCAAATTTTCATCCGAAAACTCCGACAGGATTTTAAATTCTGAAAGTGAGATTTCATACGGAAAATACGAAAGCACGTCCGCCGTCTTTTTTGCCGTATCGTCCAAAAATATGAACTCGTTTTGCATGGCGTCTTTCATTTTAGGTGTAAATCTTTTTATTTTGCCTTGGCGCATCATTTGTGCATATTCTCTTAAAAACAGCGGGTTGCCGTAGGTTGCATCATAGATTTTTTCCAAAGTCTTGCCCGTGATTTTGGTATCGGGTACGGATTTTTCCAAAAATTGATGACAACTTTCTATAGAAAAGCGTGTGAGTTCGGTTTCACGGAGGATGTTTTTATTTTTAAGCAGGGTTACGATATCGCCTGCCGAATTTTGGCAAATTTTATCGGATGTCATTATGGCAAAAATTCGTTTGTTTTTTATTTTTAAAAGTATGTCGGAAAGTAAAATCAAACTTTCTTTATCCATAAGGTGTATATCTTCAAAAAAGAGTATTACACGTTTTTTTTCGGATATTTTTTTTATTATCTCGTTTACAACTCTTATAACTTTTCCGATGTCGCAAGTTTTTGCCGAAGTTTTTAAGGTATCTAAATTTGGAAAAACAGAAGATAAGGTTTCTTCCCATGTACTTAAAACCGGCAATTTTTCATGTTTTAAAAATGATGTGATTTCATCTATCGGCGTATTCCATGCGCAAAATGTGATATTTTCTTCCGTTCTCACGCCCTCGGCTCTTATTATCAAAGTATCATCCACATTTTTGATGATTTTTTCAGCGACGGATGTTTTACCTATGCCGGTTTCTCCGGTTATAAGTATTGATTTGTAAGGTTTACCGAGTTTAAATGCGTTCAATGTCTTTTCAAGCACGGCAATTTCTTCTTCTCTGCCGTAAAAAAACGTATCTCTTGCACCGTCTTTTTTTACATAATTGAGTTTTTCAAGTGAGAATTCATAAATCTTGCGGGTTTTTTGGTCGGGATCTACTCCTAAATCACGTCTTAAGAGTTTGGAAAGATCGTAATATGTTTTTATCGCCTTGCCGTTTCTGCCGGTTTGCTGATACAATTTCATGAGGAGGCGAAAACTGCGTTCATCATACTCATCTATTTCAATGAGTTTTTTTATGTTGTCTTCTACAAGTTCATAATTTTTGTTATGTATATCGTTTTCTATGCGTCTATAGCATGATGTTACAAATTTTTCGGTAAAAAATGTGCGTGTTTTCGTGATCCAACATTCATAATCCTGTGCTTCTTTTAGAAAAAAACCCTGCAAAAATTCACCCGTATAGAGTGCGGTATTTTCCTCGGGATTTTTCAAAAATTCATCCGTATCGATTTGTATGTCAAGTTTGTCATTCAGTATCAAAAATGATTTTTGCGGCGATATGATTATTTCTTCATCAAATGATTTTTTTGCTTGATATATGGCGTTACGCAAGTTTTTTTTAGCGTTGCGTTCATTTTCTTCGGGCCACAAAAGTCCCGCAAGTTCATTTCTGCTCACCGTCTTATTCAGCAAAATGTAATATAGCAGAGCATTTATTTTAGCATACGGGAAAAATATCGACCTGTCGTCTTTTGTAATTTTCGGCACTCCAAACAGATTGCATTTTATACGGCTCATTATATCCTGCTCCTTTTTTACTTGGATTATACCACAAAATAAGCAGCTATGTAATAATTACGGAATGGTCATGAAAGTAAAGATAATTGATAAAAAATAAAGCCTTTGACTTTTTTAGCTAAAGGCTTTATAATGTATGTACAGGGAAAAGCTGATTAAAGCGGTCACCCCAAAGATTGTTTTTTCAACAAATCACCTGAGCGTGCGGCTTACAGGTGATTTTTTTGTCCCTTAGTTCTTTTTGTTTTTCAGAATAAGAAAGATTATACTGATTATAAATTTTGATTTTCAATAAAAAAATAAAGCCTTTGACTTTTTTAGCTAAAGGCTTTATAATATATGTATAGGGAAAAGCTGATTAAAGCGGTCGCCCAGTTTTTATTGATGAAAAAAATAAGTCACCTGAGTCTGATCCACTACAGGTGATTTTTTTGTTACCTTATTTTTGTAGATTTAAAATAAGGGTCATAATACTGACGAGCATATTTATGACTTCAACGATTATAAGCATTATACTTATAACTATTGATATAACTTTTAGGTCTTTCATCAGTACCACCCCCTTTCGTAAAGATTAGGGGCAAACCGCCTGTATCAGCTTTTCCTATGTAAATGATAGCACAAGAATTTTATATTTTCAATTTTTTGTGAGTCTATAAACGCATTTTTATTATTTGACAGGTGCTTTTGTTTTAAGTTTTATCATTTTAATAAAAAAATAAAGCCTTTGACTTTTTTAGCTAAAGGCTTTATAATATATGTAT
>CAMYCP010000121.1 GCA_947254385.1 uncultured Filifactor sp.
CAAATATCGTGTTCACTTATTTACTTAAATAAATTGTGCCTATTTTAAGGCTCTTTAAATTAACGAGGTTTTTCGTCACGCTTTTAATGAAAAGCATAACAAATAAATTGAAACTTTATATCATAATATTTAATTATTATCAATGTGGAAAATGTGGTATAATTGTGTTATATTGTTATATAATAAATTAATTATATGCGTCAAAACTGTTTTCAGCGTGTAAAACTTTAAAGATAGTGTCAAGAAATCTTTGAACCTTTAGGTTCGTGTGTAGTTCACAGCAAGCATTATATGGAAGGGCGTGTTTAATGTGTTAATCAAAAAAAGAAGCGGAAATCAGGAAGATTATGACAGAAAGAAGGTTTTTGTATCTATAAAGAAGGCTTTTTCTTCAACGGGCAAACCGGTTGAAGAGGCGGAACTCAATCAAATGGTCGATGAAATCGAACAAAAATTGCTGTCCAAACACACCGATGACGATCCGGCGCCTGCCGAACAGGTACAAAATTTAATAGAACTCACTTTGATGGACAAAGGGCATTTTGAAGTTTTAAAGGCTTATATTTTGTATCGTTCAAAATATAGCAACACACAAAAAGCGGTCAATCAATTTGCTGAATATATCAAAGATGAAGATACTCTTGCAATCTTAAAAAGTGTCAAAAACGATTATGCGGCTGAAGAATACAGTCTTGACAATTTATTTGAACAATTTGCCTCTTTCATAAAAGAAGGCATGACCGAACGTGATTATATTGCCGTTTTAACTCAAGCATCTTCCGAACTTATCGACCAAAATGCCCCCGACTGGGAATACATTTCATCAAGATTTATGGTGAAGGGGCTTTACGAAGATGTAAAATTACAGGAACAAAAATATAACATAAACAGTTTTTACGATAAAATCAATTTTTTAACCGAACAAAAACTGTACGGCGACTATATCCTCAAAAATTACAATAAAGAAAATATTGATGAACTCGAACAGTATATGGATAAATCGAGAGATTCACTCCTTACATACAGTTCGCTTTCACTTCTTAAAAAACGATATTTGATTAAAATGCGTGATTTTCAATCTATCGAAACACCGCAGGAAATGTTTATGGGCATAGCCATGCACCTTGCGATGCCTGAAGGAGCAAATCGTGTAATCTGGGCGAAAAATATGTACGATGTACTCTCCAAACTTCAACTCACCGTAGCCACTCCGACGATGGCAAACGCCCGCAAACCCTATCCGCAGTTGAGTTCATGTTTTGTAGACACCGTTCCGGACAGTTTGGAAGGGATTTACCGTTCCATAACGGACTTCGCACAAGTTTCCAAATTCGGCGGAGGTATGGGAATGTACTTCGGCAAAGTCCGTGCATCCGGCTCCGACATCAGAGGACATAAAGGTGCGGCGGGAGGCACTTCGCGCTGGATTAAACTTGCCAACGACACCGCCGTCGCTGTAGATCAACTCGGAGTGAGGCAGGGGTCGGTATGCGTATATTTAGACGTTTGGCACAGAGATATTCCGGAATTTTTGCAACTTCGGACAAATAACGGAGATGATCGAATAAAAGCTCACGATGTATTTCCTGCGGTCTGCTATCCGGATCTATTCTGGAAACTTGCTAAAGAAAACCCCGATGCCGTTTGGAACATGATGGATCCGCATCAAATTTTGAAAGTCAAAGGTTACGCCCTCGAAGATTCGTACGGCGAAGAATGGGAAACAAAATACAACGACTGCGTTGCCGATCCCGCAATAAGCAAACGTACAATGCCGATAAAAGATCTTTTAAAACTCATAATAAAATCTCTGACCGAAACCGGCACACCGTTCTGTTTTAACCGTGACACGGCAAACAGAATGAACCCGAACAAACACAAAGGTATCATCTACTCTTCCAACCTCTGCACGGAAATAATGCAAAATACGAGCGCCATCCAAACCGTATCCACCACAATCTCCGACAATAACGGCGATATGGTCGTGGTAACCAAGACGAAACCCGGAGATTTTGCAATATGCAACTTGGCATCCATCGTTTTGGGCAACATAGACTTAAACAACGACAATGAACTTCAATTTACCATAGAAACCGCCGTAAGAGCACTTGACAATGTAATAGACCTTAACTTCTACCCCTTGCCCTATGCGGAAATCACCGGAAGAAAATATCGTGCGATCGGCTTAGGCACGAGCGGTTACCATGAAGCTTTAATAAAAAAAGGTATCCGTTGGTCGGACGAAGAAGAACACATGATGTTTGCAAACGTTTTGTATGAAAAAATAAATTACCTTGCAATCAGCGCATCTATGAAAATTGCCGCTGAAAAAGGTTCATATTCATACTTTGAAGGCTCGGAATGGCAAAGCGGCAAATATTTTGCAAGACGAGGCTACACCAACCCCGCATGGCAACAACTCCAAGAACAGATACGCCGTTACGGCTTGAGAAATGCTTATATAATGGCGGTCGCACCCACAGGTTCAACCTCCATAATCGCCGGCACGACCGCATCCACGGATCCGATACTCAAACGCTACTTCCTGGAAGAAAAGAGAGGCGGCATAATGCCGAGAGTTGCGCCGAACCTCAACAAAAAAACCTTCCTGCTATATGAAAATGCGCACGAAATAGATCAAAAACTCATCATTCGTGCGGCAGGTATAAGACAACGTCACATCGATCAGTCTCAAAGCGTAAATATATACATCACACCCGACTACACCATGAAACAACTTCTGGAACTTTATATTCAAGCGTGGGAAGAAGGCTTGAAGAGTATATACTATGTGCGCAGTAAGGCTCTAACCGTAGAAGAATGTGAAGTATGTTCATCGTGAAACAAAATTTAAATTTTTCGTCAAAAAAGCTGAAATTCAGAAAATGTATTTCAGCTTTTTTATAAATAAAAAAATATAAAACGGGTAGCAATAAAGTGCCGACTTATACTAAAACTCGATAGAAAAATCATTAATCTTGTAACGCTTTATTGGACTTTCCACACTTATTTCATTCAAAACGACGCCCGAAGTATGTTCGATGTAATAAATTAAATGATATTTCTATTAGATAATAGTATTAATAAAAATATCTGTTTATAATTTATGAAAGGACTGAAATGAACGAACTTAGACAAAGAGGACTTTTTAATGAAAACGGCGATGCGGAAGTTTCAAAACGCCGTATGATAAACGGCAACACCACCAACCTCAACGATTTTAACAATATAAAATATGAATGGACATCCGCATGGTATCGTCAAGCCATGAATAACTTTTGGATACCTGAGGAAATAAATCTGTCACAGGACATAAAAGATTATAACAACTTGGAAGAAGACGAACGCAAAGCGTTTGACAAAACACTTTCATTTCTTGTGTTTTTAGACAGCCTGCAAAGCGCCAACCTGCCGAACGTCGGAGCGTATATAACCGCCAACGAAGTTAATCTATGCCTCTCAATTCAAACTTTTCAAGAAGAAATACATTCGCAGTCTTACGGATATATCTTGGACACAGTATGTTTTCCGGAAAAACGCAATCAAATTCTCTACCAATGGAGAGATGACGAAAGACTGTTACAGAGAAACAAATTTATCGGAGATCTCTATAACGAATTTTTAAACGAACGAACACGCCTCTCACTTGTAAAAACCATGATAGCCAATTATATCCTTGAAGGCATCTACTTCTATTCGGGCTTTATGTTCTTTTACTCACTCGGCAGAATCGGTAAAATGCCCGGCACGGTACAGGAAATAAGATATATAAACCGTGATGAAAATACACATTTATGGCTATTTCGTTCCATAATACTTGAACTTAAAAAAGAAGAAAGCGATATGTTTTCACAAGAGTATGTACAAATTTACAAAGACATGATAAAACAAGGCGCCGAAGAAGAAATTTCATGGGGAAAATATGTGTACGGCAACCGCATCAAAGGTTTAACCGAAAACATGATAGAATCGTACGTAAAATACCTCGCCAACTTAAGAAGCAAAGGCTTGGGATTCGGCATAATATATGAAGGCTATGAAACGGAACCGGTTTCAATGCGCTGGATTTCCAAATACAGTGATCCGAATATGCTGAAAACCGATTTTTTTGAAGGCAAACCCTCCGCCTACGCTAAAAGCTCCACACTGAAGGACGATCTGTAAAAACATTTAAAACTGAAATTAATTTTATTTCGTTTATTATACCGATTTGCATAAGAACTTGCAGTATCAGTTTTAATTGAATTTTTTGTGATATAATCTTATAAACTCTTTAGCTGTCTCTTATA
>CAMYCP010000122.1 GCA_947254385.1 uncultured Filifactor sp.
TCCGAATATTCCGGGATATGCAATTTACGGTGCATGTTTTATATTTATGTTTTTGTCGAGTGCGCTATATCATGCAGTCTTTAATAAAAAAGCCAAAAAAGTTATGCGGGTTTTTGATCATAGCGCAATATTCATTTTTATAGCAGGGTCGTACACTCCCATAATTCTTGAAACTTTTAGCGGGTTTTTCCGTATTTTCTTTTTGATGTTGGTCTGGTCGATTGCCTTAGGCGGTATGATTTTTAAATTTTTTACTTTCGGGAAATATGACAGGTTTAAAAAAATTTCCGTGTTGATATACTGCCTTATGGGCTGGATTGCGGTATTCATGTTTAAAGAATTGATAGTGACATATCCGTGGCAATTTATGATACTGTTGATAGCGGGAGGACTTCTTTATACTGTCGGAACATTGTTTTACAAGATGAAACGTCCCGAATTTCACATAGTTTGGCACTTTTTTGTACTGTTTGCGGCAATAACGCATTTTATCGGATATTATGTGTATATGCCGGTGTAACATCAATAAATTTCAATCAAGCAAAATAAAAATTTGTAAAAAACTCTAAATTTAAATATCAAGTTGAACATTTTTTGTAAAAAATATAAAAACTTATTTTTGAACCGAAAGTAAATTTTTACAAAAAAATCGTAATAGCAAATCCTTGAGAACGGTAACTTCCAAAGATAGAATTGACAAAATTTTGATGTATGTACAATAAAGATGTAATAGTAATGAAAAGCCTACTGCCGCTTTAAGAGCAGATTATTTATGAAAAGTGCCCTGCCACTTTAAGAGCGGATTATTTATGAAAGGTGCACTGCGACCTTAGCCGTAGTCTATAATGATAAAAGGAACGAAATTATTCGTTCCTTTTTACTATTAAGGTATAGGAGATTTTTTATGGCTGATAAGCTGAATTTTTATACTGTAGATTTGGGATACGTTGATCTTTTAAAAGTAGCGAAATTAAAAAAAGAGGTTTCAGTCGTGCTCCAAATATGGATTATGGAAAACAACGCAGACAAAAATTTTTATGTTGTGTTGTTTTGCAAGTAGCTAACATAAATTATTATGTTCCTGTTACTTCATACAAACAACAAAAAGCTGATAATTTCCTGATTATGAGCGATAATGGCGAAGTTCTCAGTTCTTTGCGTTTTAATTATATGTTCCCTGTTCCCGGTAAGTTCCTGAAAGAAAGATTGATTGACAAAGAACCTGACCCGATGTATCGTTCTTTATTGTCTCAA
Organism: uncultured Filifactor sp.; assembly: GCA_947254385.1. GTDB lineage: Bacteria > Bacillota > Clostridia > Peptostreptococcales > Filifactoraceae > CAMYCP01. Next base: position 1,255 of record CAMYCP010000122.1, read on the forward strand.
GAATTATCTTAATGTAGAAAAAGCTGTGACAAAATAGTCAGATTGGCTGAAAGAACTTATAAACGCGTATTGCTTGGCAAAAATAAAGGATTGGCCGTTAATAGTTGTGATTTTTTATTATTGTAAGAAATATATCATTCATATGAGAACTTTCTTACACCGTAGATTGTTTTATAAAATGAAACATCCTATGTTTCATATAGTGTGATATTTTTTTGTATTTTTATAACTTAAAATTCAGTAGCGATTTTGTTTTATCCGTCATATCTTATTGCGCCTACAGGTGTATAGTAGTATCCCTTTTTTGCCATACGGTTAAAATATGTGGCTACCGGTTCAGTCATTAAGCCGTTGCCGACGGTAACGTGTATAAACATCTGTCTGCCGCCGTTTTTTCCCATGTAAATTGCACTATGATTGTACATTCCTTTTGTTTTGCTGTAATAGAGTATGTCGCCTGCTCCGAGTTCGTCATAACTTGAAAAAAAGATGTGTACTCCGCCGTATTGACCGGCTTTCTCCCATTGTGCTCTGACCATTGCAAACCCGTGTTCACTTTTCATTTGACAGTCGTTAGGTCCCGGAATTTGTATCCCGTTCAGTTTATATGCGGAATACGGTACTCCGCAACAATATATTCCGGAACGGTTATTTAAGTCCACGCCGTACCATTTGTAAGGTATCCCTTGATGACGTTCAGTAAAATTTGCAATCTCCTGACGTGTATACTTCGGATCGGACGGAACGGCATTATTCCAGTCACTTTGATATTCGTCTTCGGTCGGAAGATACCAGTAAACTCCTCCGCCCTCAGATCCTGCTTTACGGTAGCCTTCTTTAGGCACCCCGTTTACATCGAACCAGTAGCAACCTTTTCCCGTGGTGTAAACTCCGTTTTTGTACATATAAAAATATTTGGGGCTGAAATATCTCTTTGTTCCGTTTATTTCATGCCACCCTCGTAAAAATTCTCCTTTAGCGTCCGTGTAATATGTTTTGCCGTCGCTTTCAAATATACCAGTCTTAACCGATGAGTCGTCATCTAAAAAGTATGCGCCGTCTCCTATTTGTACAACTTTGTTTCCTGCCTGTAATTTGCTGTATTTTATTCCGTTGTCCTTATCTATCAAAAATAATTTGCCGTCACTTTGTAAAGTCATAAGATTGTGTACATCTGCTCTCTTCTGTCTTTCACCTTTAGAGGCAAGATACATGACGATTGATTCCGATAGAGATATATTTTTTTTAGGATTGAAGTTGTTTTTTTTATCCGGATATATAACATTTGTATCTTTAAGTTTAGATACGTACGGTGCCGCACTTGGATTTATTTTATCGTTGTCTGAAAAATCTGAAAGTACGGTTTCATTTATATCGTTAAACTTCAATTTGCCGATAATATAGGCAGACTGTTCACGAGTTATGGGTTTTAAAGCATCGAAACGATCCCCGTCGAATATGTCAGTAAGGTGCAGTTTTTCCGCCTTAAGAACCGTTTTGTAATAATAATTTTGAGAACTTATATCGCTGAAACGTGAATTTTCAGGCAAGTCTATTTCTTCGATATTTTTAAGCACCATATTTAAAAAAGATGCACGGCTGACTTCTCTATTCGGATATTTAAGGTCATCTTGATTTATAATACCTTTATCCACGGCGTATTGAAGATCTACTGCTGCCCAGTGCCCTGCACATCCCTCGGCAAATGATGCGGACGCCAAAATTAAAAATAGACATACGGTTATTAAAAATATCCTTTTTATCTTTAGATTTTCCATTTTGATCCTCCCGATATATTAATTTTAAGAATAAAAATAAAACACCCCCTCCAAATTGTCAAAGTCGCTTACCATAGCCATATTTTGATACAATTCACTTATTACGGTTGAAAGAATAGTGCCTCCCGTAACTATTATGTCGGCTCTCTCTTTTTGAAGTCCCTTTACGTTCATGCGTTCAGCAAGGTTCATGGAGGCAAGTTTGTCGGTAAGCTCCGTTATTTGTGCAAGGCTCATTTTAAAGCCCTGTACTTTGTCCGGTTCGTATGTTTCAAGTTCCATGAGCATGGCGGCATAGCTTGTAGCCGTACCTCCTATTACTATAAGATCCGTGAGAGGATATTGTTTTATTCGGTCGATTATTTTTTTTGTGGAATTTATCACATCTTTTCGGATAAGCTGTTTTTCATACGAACTTATAGGTAAATTTTTGTCCGATATATGCCGTTCCGTCAAGCGCAGTGCGCCGATGTTGACACTTTCGGAAAACATCACTGAAGATTTCGATCCTAAAATAAATTCCGTAGAACCTCCGCCTATATCAAGAACAAGCACATATCCGTCTTTTTTTATTCCGCCGACAGCGCCTAAAAACCCTAAAGTAGCCTCACGTTTACCGTCTACTATATTCACGTCTACTCCCGTTTCTTTTTTTGTAAGTTTTACAAATTCGTCACGATTGGCGGAATCTCTAAGAGCGGCAGTACCTATGATATATATTTCATCGGCATTTGACTTATTTGCCATGTCTACAAATTTTTTTACGGCAGATACGCTTTTTTTCATTGCCTCATCTGAAATTATACCTTGTTTGTCCACTCCTTGCCCAAGTTTACATATATTCACATATTTTTCACGCTCGGATATTTCTTTTTCTCCGGAAGCTATCATAAGTCTCACCGAATTTGTACCGATGTCGATTGCTGCAATTTTTCTCATAATTCACCTCCTTAAATATATTAAAATATAGACATGTACAAAATCCTAAGCACAAGTAATCAAGCAACTTTCAGAGTACTTATTTTTTTAAATATCTCCAAAAAATATGTGGTTTTTTACCTTTAAACACAATATATAGACAAAAATTAAATTTAAAGTCTATATATTGTATTTTATTTTGCATTTCTCTAATATTAAAATACACAAAATTGAAAATACGAATTTAAATATTTAATGCATTTGATTATACACCTCACCTAAATAT
>CAMYCP010000123.1 GCA_947254385.1 uncultured Filifactor sp.
TCTACACAAGGAGTATCGTCGGCAGCGTCAGATGTGTATAAGAGACAGACACTAAAGAAAACCAAGGGCAGATTGTTTACAACACAAGCAATGGTAAAAATTTCAATACTCGGAGTTTTATCTTACATCATAATGTTTTTTGAATTTCCGTTCCCGCTTTTTCCCCCGTTTTTAAAAATGGATTTTTCGGATATGCCGGCAATAATAGGCGGGTTTGCAATAGGACCCCTTGCAGGCTTTACTATAGAGCTTATAAAAAATCTTCTCCATTTCATCACCAAAACTTCAACCGGCGGGATAGGAGAGATTGCAAATTTACTAATAGGCGGCACTTTTGTTGTAACTTCTTCTTTTATATATCGTAAATTTCACACCAAAAAAGGCGCATTTATAGCACTTACGGTCGCTACAATTATGATGTCCGTCGTTGGCGGGATGTTTAACGCTACTGTATTGATCCCGTTTTTTGCCAAATTTACCGGAGGAGTAGAACCGATAATAAAAATGGGACAAGTGCTTTCTTCCAAAATTGACAGCGTGCCGACGCTCTGCCTGTATGCGGTCGTACCGTTCAATATGATAAAAGGCGTGATTTTGAGTTTGTCTTCCCTGGCACTCTATAAACACGTGTCTCCCATAATAAAGATAAGATAGTTTTCAAAAATACTTATAAAATTATATTTAATACTATTATCTAATAGAAATACCATTTAATTTATTATATCGAATACTTCATGCGTCGTGAACTAATACTGATTAGCTTTAAAAAATGTAGTATGTAATCTTAACCGGAATTTAATATAAACTTGTATTACAAAAATTTAAACTGAAAATTGATACTACAATTTATTATGCAATTCAGTATAAATAAGTAGGGAAAGCCTTACTAAAGCGTTACAGCATTAATGATTTTTATATAAAGTTTTAATACCGGATGTTCCATTAAGCAAAATACGTCAATAACATATGTTTTCACTCCCTAAAAAAAACGTACCGCATTCAAGCGGTACGTTTTTCTATTTTTATTTATAATAAGGAGAGGTTTTTATTTGTTGATATCTTCAACTATAGCGTCTGCCAAAGCGTTGAGTTCGTATTCTCCGGATTCGTTTACGGAAGAGTTGATTGTTACTCTGTCGCCTATAACGTCTACGAGTTTGAGGTTTTCATCCAAAAATTCTTCGATCAGATCTCCTGCCTGAGGTGCCCAAGAACCGTTTTCGATGATTGCAACCGAACGGTTTTGTACGTTCAGAGCTTTCATGTCGTCGATAAACGTCTTCATCTTGGGATATACGTTCAGATTGTATGTTACGGACGCAAATACGATGTGGCTGTATTTGAATACATCGGAGATCAAGTAGGAAGTATCGGTGTTTGAAACGTCGTATACTTTTACATTGGTTACGCCTTTTTCACACAAGAGTGATGCCAAGCCTTGTGCCGCAGATTCGGTATTGCCGTACATGGATGCATATACGATAACGACACCTTTTTCTTCCGGAACATAACTGCTCCATTTGTCATATTTGTCGAGGAAATATCCGAGATCCGTTCTCCATACGGGTCCGTGGAGCGGGCAAATAACTTTAATCGGCAATGTTGCAGCTTTTTTAAGGAGTGCTTGTACGAACGGGCCGTATTTTCCTACTATATTTGTGTAGTATCTACGTGCGTCGTCGATCCAGTCTCTGTCAAAATTAACTTCGTCGTTGAAGAGTTTGCCGTCAAGTGCGCCGAATGTTCCGAATGCGTCAGCCGCAAAAAGTACTCCGTTGGTAGTATCCAACGTTACCATAGCTTCAGGCCAGTGAATCATCGGTGCTTTTACAAAAGCTACCGTATGTTTCCCAAAACTCATCGTGTCGCCTTCGTCAACTTGGATTTCTTTACCGTCAACGTGGAATCCGAATTGATGCATCATCATGAATGCTTTTTCGGTGCTTATGATTTTAACATCCGGATATCTGAGCAAGATTTCTTCAATCGAGGCGGCGTGGTCGGGTTCCATGTGATTGATTACAAGATAATCAAGTTTTCTGCCGTCCAGAACATGAGCGAGATTTTCAAGGAACAATCTGCATATTGACCAATCTACGGTATCAAAAACTACGGTTTTTTCGTCCAAGAGCACATAGGAGTTATAGGAAACGCCGTTTGGTATCGGGTGAATATTTTCAAAAAGATGCAATCTATGATCGTTGCCCCCGATCCAGTACAGATCGTCTACAACTTTTCTTACATTATACATACTTATCCTCCTTAATATTCAACTATCTACGATTTTCAGGGAAACCGACTTCGGTAAAGTTTTCCTTAGCTTCACCGCACTTAGGACAAATCCATTCTTCCGGCAATTTCTTAAATTCCGTGCCTTCATCCACACCGTTGTCAATATCTCCGACATACGGATTGTATTCATATCCGCAACCGTTGCATACATAAAGATGTTTGGTCGGAGCAAGTTTTTTCGGTTTGGAACGTTTCATCTTAACCATAGGAGGTGCGGGTTCTTTTTCGCCGGTATCGAGCGCTTTAGTGAGGAGAGGTAAAATTACGTTTACATCGCCGACAATACCGTAATCGCAGTTTTTAAATATAGGTGCGTTGGCATTGGTATTGATTGCAACGATTGTAGTTGCATCTTTAATACCTTTGAGGTGTTGCCCTGCGCCGGAAATACCGCAAGCTACATAGAGGTTGCCTTTGAATTTTTGTCCGGACATTCCGACATATCTGTTTAAAGGAACATATTTCAATGTTTCAGCTACAGGACGGGACGACCCTACAGCGGCACCGACAGCTTTCGCCAAATCGGTTATAAGTTTCATATTTTCTTTAGCGCCGATACCTTTACCTGCCGAAACAACTCTTTCAGCTTCAACTATAGGAGTATCGATAGGAATACCTACAGTGAAGTCGTATCCGTCTTTGTTGAGTTCTTCTACAAGTTGTTTTACGGATTCTTCCGGTGTATCCGCTTTAATTATCATCTTCTTGCGGTTGCCCGTGATAGGTCCGCCCTTCTTCTTAGCTGCAGCTTGCGTTCCGTGCATATCCATCTTGCCGACGATATGTGTTGCGATAACGACACGTTGAATTTCGTTCGTACCTTCATAAATAGTGGTAATCTTGGCGTCTCTATAAGATCTTTCAACTTCCATACCTTTAAGATAACCGTTTCCTCCGAAAATTTGCAGTGCGTCGTTTACAACTTCGAGACATATGTCGGACGCATACATCTTAGCCATAGCGGATTCCATTCCGTACGGTTCGTGATGTTCCTTAAGTTCGGCGGCACTATAAACTAAAAATCTTGCGGCTCTTATCTTAGTAGCCATATCTGCAAGTTTGAAAGCTATAGCTTGTTGTTGTCCGATAGGTTTACCGAATTGTACTCTTTCTTTGGCATATTCTACAGCGTGTTCATAAGCGCCTTGCGCAATACCGAGCGCTTGAGCTGCAATCCCGATTCTGCCGCCGTCCAAAGTAGCCATTGCAATTTTAAAGCCTTGACCTTCTTTACCTAAAAGATTTTCTTTCGGAACTTTAACGTTGTTGAAAATAAGTTCAGCGGTTTGTGAAGATCTGATACCGAGCTTATCATAGTGATCTCCGAACGTGAACCCTTCCATGCCTTTTTCGAGAATGAAAGCGGAAATTCCCCTCGTACCCATTCCGGGGTGAGTTACTGCAAATACTACATAAGTATCGGCAACTCCGCCGTTGGTTATAAAAATTTTATTGCCGTTAATTACATAATGATCGCCTTCCAATACCGCGGTGGTTTGAGTACCGCCGGCATCGGAACCCGCTTCGGGTTCGGTCAAACCGAAAGCGCCGATTTTTTCGCCGCTTGCCAAAGGCACAAGATATTTTTTCTTTTGTTCTTCGGTTCCAAAAGCGAAAATCGGATAAGTACCCAAAGATACGTGAGCAGACAAAATAACACCGGTACCGCCGTCAACCCTCGCCAATTCTTCAACGGCTATAGCATAACTTAAAACATCCAGTCCGGCGCCGCCGTATTCTTTGGGATACGGCAGACCCATCATGCCCATTTCTCCGAATTTTTTGATCTGTTCGGACGGAAATTCATTGTTTTGATCCAGCATGAAGGCGATAGGTTTTATTTCGTCTTCTGCAAACTTACGCACTTTGGAACGCAGCGCTTCATGCTCTTTTGTCGTTTGAAACAACATACGTTTACCTCCTTAACGT
>CAMYCP010000124.1 GCA_947254385.1 uncultured Filifactor sp.
TCTACACAAGGAGTATCGTCGGCAGCGTCAGATGTGTATAAGAGACAGGTGATGCAATTTATTTTTAAAAAAGAAAATTTGTTTATACGCATAGCCGCAGGTTTTTTTGTCGGTATAATAATCGGCTTTGTATTACCTGATTTTGCGATTTTTAGCAAGGTTATCGGAGATATTTATCTTCATCTTATAAAAATGATGATAGCGCCCATAATATTTTGTGCCGTATCATGCGGAATAATCAATATGGACGATACCGAAAACTTAAAGCGTATAGGAATAAAGACGGTTTTATTGTATGTGTTGATGTTTATATTGTCGGCAATAATATCTCTTGCCATATCTTATGCCTTAAGACCGGGGCTTAACCTGAACTTGAAAGAAATACCCGTGTTTGATGCTGAAATATCCAAACCTGACATATCTGCCTTTTTGCTCAATATGATACCCGATAATCCCATAAAAGTTATGGCTGAAAATCAAATGCTACCATTAATAATTTTTACCGTTATATTTTCATGCGACGTACTTATGTGTAAGAATGATGCCGAACCCGTGATAGCTTTTATAAACAGCTTGTCGTCGGTATGCTTTAAAATGCTTGATATGATTATGGAAGTTTCGCCCTTGGGGGTATGTTCCCTGATTGCTTTTTCAGTTGCAAAATACGGTTCGGGGATATTTTCGGCGCTTGGCATGTATATATTCACATGTTATGTTGCGTGTGTCGCAACGTTTTTATTTGCAATGGCTCTGCCGTTATTTTTGTATACTGAAATGCCGCTTAAACGTTTGCTTAAGGGATTGTATAAAATATGGCTGGTGACATTTTCAACTACCAGCAGTGCGGCGGCGCTGCCGACATCGATAGAAGTAAGCATAAACGATTTTAAAGCGCCGGAGGGAATAAGCAAATTTACTCTCCCCTTGGGTTGTACCATAAATATGTGTGGCGGGGCGTGTTCATTTTGCGCATTGGCGGTATTTGTATCCGACTTTTATTCTATAAATTTAAGTTTAGGTGAAATTGTAACCCTTGTAGTTGTCGCTACACTTTTAAATATGGCGGCTCCCGGGATACCGGGCGGAGGGATAATGCTCGGAGCGTCCTTTCTTTCGATAATAGGTTTGCCCTTTGATCTTATGGGAATAATTGCCGCGTTTTATCGTCTGCTGGATATGGCATTTACTACAATCAACGTTACGGGCGACATAGTAGCTAATTTAATGATAGCAAAATCTGAAAAACAATGGGATGTTTCCATGATAAAAACTGAAAATTAATTATAAACGGAGAAAGATATGAATATGTTTAAAGCGGCGCTTTTTGATATGGATGGAACCTTACTCAACACCGAACCGATACATAAAAAAGCGGCTGAGGTTTTGATTAAAAAATTGGGGTATCAAGATAGAGAGAAATTTGAAAAAGCGGCGAAAGACGGTATAGGTACGACCAACTACAACGCCATGGAGCTTTATAAAAAAGCGTTCAATATTCCACATACTGTTGAAGAACTCGTAAAAGAAAAATCCGAAACTTATTTAAAACTCCTTTCCGAGTCGGAGATAAAATTATTTGACGGCGTGGAAAATCTTATAATTTCAATGAAAAACAGAGGGATTAAACTTGCCGTGGCATCGTCTTCTCCGATGAAAGAGATTGATTATATAATCGGACGGTTCGGCTTAAAAAAATATTTTGACGAACTGATAACCGGAGAAAATTATAAAAATTCCAAACCGGCGCCGGACATATTTTTAGGAGCTGCAAAAAAACTTAAAACCGCTCCTTCTGAATGTATAGTGATAGAAGATTCGGAAAACGGCGTAAAGGCGGCTAAAAAATCAGGAGCTTTTGTAGTAGCGTACAGGCATGAAGATAACGAGAAGTTTCCTTTGGCGGATGCTGATATATATATAGATGATTATAACAATGCGTTTGATGTTATTGTAAAATGGTTTAATGAGATGGAGGGTAAAAGATGAGTGACGTAATAAAACAAGTTATCGACACGCAAAGTAAAGCCGCTGAGATTATAGAAGACGCTAAAAATAAAGCGAACAAAATTTTACAGCTGGCGGACGAAGAAATGATAAAAGAGGACAACAAACATCTTGAAACAACGGAAAAAGACATATCCGAACTTAAAAAAAAGATAGTAAAAGAAGGGGAGGAACTTTCTAAACCTATTAAACACCAAAGTAAAAAAGAGATAGATGATTTGCTTTCCTTAGTTTCCATAAAAACTCCCGAGGCTTTAAACCTGATAAAAAGAGAGGTGATAGGATAATGGCGATAGTCGATATGACGAAATTCAGACTGCTGACTTTTTCTAACAATCGACATAATTTGCTTGATGAATTTCAAAAATTTGATGCGGTACAATTTAACCGTATAGAAAATGTTGACGGTTTTGAAGAAGTGAAAAATTCCGCTGCACTTTCAGAAGTTCAAGCCGATATCAACGATGTAAACCGTGCCATGGAAATGATACGTCCGTTTGTAACGCAAGTAGGCATCTATAAAAGCATGGTTTTGGGCAAAGAGGATTTAAGTTTTGAAGAACTTGAAAAGAAAGGCAAAAAATTCGACTACAAGAACATATACAAAGAAATGAACGATAAAAGCGAGCAAAGGGAAGTTTTGAAAGTTTACATACAAAAACTTAAAGACAAAATAAAAGAACTTTCCCACTGGACAAATATCGAACATTCATTCAATTCCATTCGCAAACTTAAAAATCCGAGCGTCGTAACCGGCATGATACGCCGTATAAATATGTCGGCAATAGTTAAAGAATATGAAACACAGGAAAACATATACGGAGAAATCGTAAATTATGACAGCGCCGTAGCATATATAATGGTGATTTATCTTGAAGAAGACAAGGAAAAGGCGTGGGAAATTTTAAGAAATTACGGATTTGTTGAATTCAAATACGAAAGCGACAACACCCCCGCTGAAGAAATAGATAAAGCCGTGTATGAAATCAGAAGAAAAGAAGCCGAATCGGAAATATTGAGACAGGAAATCGGAGATTTTGCCAAATATCAAAAAGATTTTCAAATACAATATGAATATCTGATGAACAAGAAACTTAGAATCTTGGCTGAGGAACAGGTTGTAAATTCTGAAACCGTCGATGTATGGGAAGGATATATACCTAAAAAATTAAACGATGAATTTAAATCAGCAATAGATAAAACATCAAACGGGCTTTATTATATAGAAATGAACGATGCTGAAAAAGATGATGAAGACGTACCCATAATGCTCAAAAATAACAAATTTGCAAGTAAATTTGAATCCATAACCACAATGTACGCAATGCCTAAATATAATGAGATAGACCCTACGCCGTATCTTTCAATATTTTACTGGCTGTTTTTCGGTATGATGGTGGCGGACATAGGCTATGGTGTGATAGTACTCTTAATAAGCCTGTTTGCACTCAAAAAATTTCACCTTTCACCCTCTCAAAAAGAAACAGCAAAACTTGGCATATATCTTTCATTTTCAATAATACTCTGGGGAGTAATTTACGGTTCTTGTCTCGGTGGGGCTATTCCCGTATCGTTCGGACTTATAGACATGAACAAGGATATAAATACGATGATGGCGTTATCTTTGGTATTCGGCGGAATACACTTGTTTTTCGGCTTGGGACTTAAAGCCTATATGTGTATGCGGGATCAAAAGTATGAAGATGCGATAGTTGGAGTATATTCATGGTATATGGTACTCTCGGGCGGGATAATGCTTCTGTTGGGTACACTCTTGCCGATAGATAAATACATTTTATTACTTGCCAAAGGATCCATGATTTTAGGCTCACTTATCATAATACTGTTTTCGGGCAGATCATCCAAAAAACTTTCAACCAGACTTATATTAGGTGTGTACGATTTATATGGAATATCATCTTATATAGGAGACTTCGTATCCTATGTGAGACTTATGGCGCTGGGGCTTTCGGGCGGTTTTATAGCGGCGGCGGTCAACATGATAGCGAATATGCTCTCTGAAAGTAAATCACCTGTCGGGATAGTATCCGCCGTATTGGTATTTGTATTCTTTCAAGCATTCAACATATTTTTAAGTATGCTTTCGGCATATGTTCACACCTCACGTTTAACCTACGTTGAATTTTTCGGCAAATTCTATGAAGGCGGAGGTAAACCCTTCGTAAAACTTAAACATAATCCCACATACATCAATTA
>CAMYCP010000125.1 GCA_947254385.1 uncultured Filifactor sp.
ATTGTAGTATCAATTTTCAGTTTAAATTTTTGTAATACAAGTTTATATTAAATTTTGGTTAAGATTACATACTACATTTTTTAAAGCTAATCAGTATAAAGTTTTGTCGATAAAAACAAGAATAAAAATCGGACACGATTCGTATATTTTGCGTTTCGTGTCCGATTTTTTATATATTATTCTTCGTCGGTTTTAGCGGCGGCGATTATTTTTTCAGCGAGGTTTGCGGGTACTTCTTCATATCTTACAAATTCCATTTCAAAGTAGCCTCTGCCTTGTGTCATGGCTTTAAGATCTATCGCATATTTAAATGTTTCCGCTTCCGGAGCTTCGGCGTGAATTATCTGTTTGCGGTTTTTGGTCGCTTCCATGCCGAGGACTTTGCCGCGCTTTTTGTTGATATCGCCCATTATATCGCCCATGTATTCTTCCGGCACGGTTATATCCATTTTCATTATGGGTTCTAAAAGCACCGGTCGAGCATCCTGCATTCCTTTTTTAAACGCCAGATTGGCGGCGATTTTAAATGCCATTTCCGAAGAATCCACATCATGATACGATCCGTCATACAATGTAGCTTTGATGTGGGTAACGGGATATCCTGCCAACACACCGTGTTCAAGAGATTCTCTCAAGCCTTTTTCAACTGCCGGAATATAGGCTTTGGGTACCGAACCGCCGAATATTTCTTCATCAAATTCGAATTCTTCACGTGACGGTTCAAATTTGATTTTGACATCGCCATATTGTCCGTGTCCGCCGGATTGTTTTTTATGTTTGCCTTGTACGTCGGATTTGCCTTTGATTGTTTCTCTGTACGGCACTTTAAGGTCGAGTATGTTGACGTTGACACCGAATTGATCTTTGAGTCGGTCTTTTATCGCATTGACGTGAATGTCTCCCTGTACGCCGAGTACGGTTTGTTTGGTTTCACTGTTTCTATACCACGTAAATGAAGGATCCTCTTCCATTATTCGTTGCAAGCCGTTGGAAATTTTGTCGTCATCGCCTTTGTTTTGCGGTTCGATTGCAACAAGCATTTGAGGTTTGGGGAATTTGAGCGGTTCGTATGCTTTTACGTCCTTGTTGTTTGAAATGGTATCTCCGGTTTGTGATGCCGTGAGTTTGGTAAATACCACCACGTCACCCGGAACAGCTTTGTCAATTTCCACAAGTTCACCGTTTACCATGGAGTATATTTTACTTATGCGTTCTTTAATGTCTTTGTTGATGTTGAAAAGTTCCGTATCGCCCTTCGATTCGCCCTCGGTTACAAGTCCGTACGATATTCTGCCGATGAACGGGTCGATGACGGTTTTAAACAGTCTTACCACAAAACTTGCCGAATATCTCGGTGCAAGTACGTCAAGCGGAGAAGGCATATAGTCGATTATGGAGTTTAAAAGTGTGCCGACGCCGATGTTTTTATTTGTCGAACCGCAAAGTACCGGCACTATGTCGCCGTTTAAAACCCCCATTCTTAAACCACGACGAATTTCAAGCTGAGTAAATTCTTCGCCGTTAAAGTATTTGTCCATGAGTTCTTCATCGGATTCAGCCACCGATTCGAGGAGCATTTCACGGATTTCTTCCGCTTTTGCTTTGTATTCTTCGGGTACGGGGAGAGTGTTGCCCTCTTTTCCCGCAACTTCTCTGGCGAACATTTCAACCACGTTGATAAATCCCTTAAAACTTTCGCCTACTCCCCACGGAATGTGAAACGGTGCAATTTTTTTGCCGTAACGTTCTCTTAAAGATGTGAGGACTTTTTCATAGTCGGCTTTTTCGTGGTCGATTTTATTTACAAATACTATGTGAGGTACGTGTCCGTCGCCCGCAATTTCCATGGCTTTTTCTGTACCTACCTGTATTTGCGTGGTGCCGTCCACCACAACTATAGCTCCTGCAGCCGCAACCATGGCGGACACTATTTCTCCCGAAAAATCGAAATATCCCGGAGTATCTATAAAATTATATTTGTTGTTGTTGTGTTCAACAGAATACAAGTTCATTGAAGATGTGAGTTTTACGGAGTCGGTCGGTTTGGAAATTTTTTTGACTATTCCCGCCGTAAATTCTATCGCTTCGATGAGGTTACTTTTGCCGGCGCCACTATGTCCTAAAATAGCGACATTTCTAATTTTTTCGCTTTCATAACTTTTCATTAAAGGTTTCTCCTTCCGATATGTATGCTTTTGATAAAGTTAACGACAGACAGATATCTTTATCCTTTTATATTATATTATAAAGCAAACTCAAAAACAACGTTTGCCTATAAAAAAACGAAAACGGAAAAATAAACGACTATTTGACAAGATTTGTTTTTTTGGATATAATTTATTCCTAAGTTGCCGATATTTTTTATCGGAATTGATAACGGCTGTAAGAATTTGCCGCACCAAGCGGGGAGGTAGCGGTTCCCTGTACCCGCAAACCGCTATAGCGGGGTGTCATTCCTCTTTTGAGAGATGGAGCCTGAAGCTAAGATCTTATGTGCAGCGTTGAGTCTATGGTCTTGCGCAATGAAACGGTGTGAACCTTGTCAGGTCCGGAAGGAAGCAGCAATAAGCGCTTTGTTTCATGTGTTGCAAGGGTGCCGTGGAGGAGCCGGCTATTCGGTCGAGGCTTTTTGGTAAAATACCGATTTTGAGGTGTGCGGCTTTTTTTTGGTATAAATATCCGATTTATTCGGATATTTTTTATTTTTAAAGAGGGATAAAATGCGCCAAGCACTGTACAGAATATACCGTCCCAAAGTCTTCAGTGACATTACGGGGCAGGATAATATAATAAAAATCTTACAAAAACAGATAGAAGAAAAAACTTTAAGTCACGCTTATCTTTTCACGGGACCGCGCGGCACCGGCAAAACTTCCACCGCTAAAGTATTCGCCAAGGCGGTAAACTGCGCCGGTTCGGACAAACCTTGCTACAAATGTGAAGTTTGCAAAAATTCGGATGCGGATATAATCGAAATGGACGCCGCCTCCAACAATTCGGTGGACGATATCCGATTGATGAAAGATAACTTGATGTTTATGCCAAGTTTTGGAAAATTTAAAGTTTACATAATAGATGAAGTACATATGCTCTCTCAGGGAGCGTTTAACGCTCTGCTCAAAACTTTGGAAGAACCGCCGAAACACGTCATTTTTATTCTTGCCACGACCGAACCGCAAAAACTCCCCGCAACCGTGATTTCACGCTGTCAACGCTTTGATTTTAAAAATATCGACGATCTGAGCATAAAAGCAAAGTTAATTGAAGTCTTAAAAAAAGAAAACAAAGATTATGACGACGCAGCTGTCGACATAATTGTAAAAAAATCTTCCGGGGGAATGCGCGACGCTTTGTCACTTCTCGATAAAGTAAGTGTGCTTGAAAAACTCGACACGGAGAAAGTCGCCTCACTTTTAGGAGATGCGACAATTTCGGATTTGGAAGAACTCGCACGTGTATTTAAAACAAAAGACACGCACGGTGCATTGAATTTAATCGACAAAATTGAAAGTTCGGGCAAGGATATAAAAGTATTTCTGTCAGAAAGCAACGAATACTTTAATTCAATGCTGCTTAAAAGCTACGAAAAAATAAAAGCGCCGTTTAACATAGAAATTCCGGAAATTGTAATGTGGATAGAATTTTTATCAGCCCTTCAAAATAAAATCAAGTTTTCACAAATAACAGGATCTCTCGTCAGAACGGAATTTATAAAACTGTTGTATTTAAATGCAGGTTCTAAAAACACCGATTTCTATGAAATGCGCATAACCGATCTTACACGACGTGTAAGGGCGCTCGAAGAAAAAATAAATTCCCTTACAATTTCATCAAGCGATAAAAAAACTGAGTCTGAACGTATTTTTAAGGACAGAGACGCTTGCCCCGATACGGTAGAAGATGCGAAACAGGAAAATCCTGCAATAAATGAAGATACGGACATAATTTTCAAACAGGAAGATATAGACACTGAAAAAGACGTTTTAAATCAGGAAGATATAGATACTGAAAACGATGTTTTAAATCAGAAAAATATTGACACCGAAAACGACGTTTTAAATCAGGAAGATGTTGACACTGAAAACGACGTTTTAAATCAGGAAGATATTGACACTGAAAACGAGGTTTTAAATCAGGAAGATATTGACACTGAAAACGACGTTTTAAATCAGGAAGATATTGACACTGAAAACGACGTTTTAAATCAGGAAGATA
>CAMYCP010000126.1 GCA_947254385.1 uncultured Filifactor sp.
TAATTATTTTTATTATAAAATGCTTTTATACCTTGAAATGCAAAAATTTTATGGCTTTAAGACACATTTTGAAAAGAGTTTCGGATATGTATTACTTAAGGAAATCTCTAAAAACTCCGTTCAAAAAAAGTAAAATATTGATTTTACAATGTATAGAAATATAGTTTTAGAGATGCTCTTAAAAGTTATTTTGAAAGGAGAAATATGATGCGGAAAAAATTTACCGTATTTACGGTGATGTTATGCGTACTTACAATTGTTTCATCAAACATCGTATTTGCTGACAGTTTTAAAGATATGAAGAAACACTGGGGTAAAAAATACGTGGAAGATGTTGTAAGCAAAGGTATAATAAAAGGATATGAAGACAATACCTTTCGTCCGTCTCAGCCGGTAACGAAAATTGAAGGTATAGTGATGATATCGAATCTGTTTTCTCAAGATGAAATTGACGACATTTACGCAAAAAGCAAAAATAAATATCAAAAAACTATGGATGATTCCAAAATCCCGACTTGGGCACAAAAATATGTTGTATTTGCCGTTGAAAAAGATATGTTTCCATCTAAAAGCATACCGTATCTTATGACTACAAGTAAAAAGAAAACCGTACAGAGCTTGTCTTTTCGTCAAGAATTTGTAATGCTTCTTGTAAATGCGTTGGACATGACGGACGAATTTGCCAAATCACCCAATCTGGCATATAAAGATGCAAACAAGATAGATTCCAAAGCTGTACCTTTCGTTGAAGTTTTAGGCAGAAAAGGAATTATTCAAACTAAAGGCAACTTTGAACCTAAAAAACAACTTACACGTGCGGAAGCTGCGGTAATATTGTCCAAAGCCTACAAATTTGCACCTAAAGAAAAGTATGTCCCGAGTACACCTAAATCGGATACCAAAGATGAACCCAAGTATAACGAAAAGATTGAAGGAGTTTTAAAGAGTGTATTTATAAATGCCGACACCGTAACTTTAAATATTACGGATAAATCCGGAATGCCCAAAGTTTATAGCGCTAAAAATCCTAAAATAACGATTGACGGAAAAATTGCATTATCTTCCGATTTAAAAAGAGGAATGCAACTTAAATTGAGCGTATCGGGCAATTCTTTCAGTACTGTTGAGGCTACAACCGTTTCAACTGAAACCCAACCGGACAAAAAACCGGATACAACCGATGGAGACATAAAACAAAGTATCGGAGTTGTGAAGAATGCGTCGACATATTCGGTTACAATGGATATATCAGGAGAAGAACGCTCATTTAACATTGATGCATACACAAAAGTCCTTATAGACGGGAAAGAAGACAGCATCGACAACGTTAAATCCGGTGACAAAATTATTTTGGTAAGTCAAGGTAATAAAACTATAAACCTTATAGTTTCCTCGGAGACTGGTACCGTTACGGGAACGGTTAAGGGGATTACAAGCTACTATGTAATATTGGATGCCGACGGAGTTGACAAAGAATTTGAAATAAATCGGGATACTAAATTATACCGCGGTAAAAATCCTCTTTCGTCAGCTACCGATATAGCATTAGGCGAAAAGGTGGAAGTTACACTTAAAAACGGAGCCGCATCCGTAATCACCGTTGCGGATAACAACACGAATCTTAAACGTGCAGTAGTTACCGGAATAAATTTGAAAGCCAACAAAGATACAGAAATTACAGTAAAAGATAAAAACGGTGACTTACATTCTTATCGTGCGGATGCCAAAACGACCGTATATATTAAAAATAAAATAAGATCCATAGAAGACATAAGACTGGGGTATGAAGTCGATGTATATGTAACCGGCGGATATATAGATGAAATAGACACGAACGGTGAATATAAATCTTCCAATATAAGCGGTACGGTTAAAAAAGTAGACGATAGGGAAGGACTTATTGTAATCATTTCAGGAGATAAAGAATATAATGTAATAGTGAGTAAAAATACATTGATACAAAGTTTTGCATCAAATCGTGAAAAAGATATTTACAACATATTGAAAGGTGATTCGCTTATAGCTGAAGGGATAATGGGAGCAAGCGGATTTGAAGCCAATAAAATAGTGTATATAGAAAATTAAATTAAACTTATTTGTGCAAACAGTTAAAAATGTGATATTATATTGTTGATTAAAAGGGAGCTTTCTTTGTTGCAGCGGGGAGAGTTCCCTTTTTTATTCATTTTGCTATTTACTTTTACTGTGATGTAATCTATAATCAAAAATAATGGTATGGTACATATTAATTGATGTTATAAGACGGTTTAAATATTTTTTAAAAATACGCCGAGAATTCTTCGAACCTTTAGGTTCGTGAGATGAATCAGCAAAAATTATAATAACTTTTGACGGTATTAACAAGTGTAACGATTTAAGAATACAAAACGGAGGGTATCATGGATAGAAATATCGCTTTGGAATTAGTCAGAATAACGGAAACTGCCGCCTTGGCATCGGCAAAATTTATGGGTCGCGGAGATAAAAACGGAGCGGACGGTGCGGCGGTTGAAGGCATGAGATTGTGTTTTGAAGATGTAAATATCAGAGGAGAAATTGTAATAGGAGAAGGCGAACTTGACGAAGCTCCTATGCTCTATAACGGTGAAAAAGTCGGTAGCGGATACGGGCCGAGCGTGGATATAGCCGTCGATCCGATTGACGGGACCAATCTTATTGCAAAAGGTCTTCCTAATGCTGTATCTGTTATAGCTATGGCGGAACACGGTAAAATGCTTAAAGCACCCGACACATATATGGAAAAAATAATAGTAGGTCCCAAAGCAAAAGGTGTAATAGATTTAAATGCATCGGTAACCGAAAATCTCACACGTGTAGCTGAGGCGATAGGTAAGCCGCTTGCCGATACAACGCTTACAATTTTAGATAGGGAACGTCATAAAGATATTATCGAAGAAGCACGTAAAGCGGGAGTAAGAATAAAAATATTTAATGAAGGTGATGTTGCAGGAGGAATTGCAACCTGTTTTGCGGAAACCGGAGTAGATATATTGCTTGGCAAAGGTGGAGCACCTGAAGGTGTCATAACCGCCGCAGCCGTAAAAACTTTAGGCGGAGATATGCAGGCAAGACTCAGCCCGATGAGCCCTGAAGAACTGGAACGCTGTCATAAAATGGGATTCAGTGATGAAAAACTTAAAAAAGTACTCATCCTCGATGATTTGGTAAGCGGAAGTGATATACTTTTCGCCGCAACCGGAATAACCGATGGAGATTTATTGGAAGGCATAACCATATATCCCGGAGGTAAAGCAAAAACACATTCCGTAGTAATGCGTTCCAGCACCGGTACTGTAAGGTTTGTGGACGCTATCCACGTAATCAATCAAAAAGAAATTTTAAAACAATTAAATGTATGATATATTAATACTGAATTGCATAAGAAATTGTAGTATTAATCTTTACATTAGAAATTTTTTAATACAACTTTATGGTAAACCCCCATGCCCTCGAGTACCACGATAAATGAAAGCAATGTAGGAAGTTTCATAGTAAATTTTGCTTAAGATTGCATACTACATTTTTTAAAGCAAATCAGTATAAAAATCTCCCGTATAGAATACGGGAGATTTTTAATACGAAAATAATTAAAAAATGTATATATACTACAAACACAATATTTGACAAAAAAATTATTTTCTGTTATAATTAATTTCAGAAAAGTAGGTGATATTATTGGCAAACAAACACACATTGGATGATATTAAAAGAGGTATTGAAAAGCATTTAGGTAAAAATATCGTGGTTCGTGCAAACAAAGGCAGAAAAAAGATAGTCACGAGAAGAGGAGTACTCGAAGATACTTATGACAGTGTGTTCGTGGTGTCTTACAGTAGTAACGGTGATATTAGAACAAAAGTATCTTACAGTTATGCCGATGTGCTTACGTCAAATGTAAAATTGACTTTGTTAAAAAATGATTTACCTGAGACTTGATTAAAAGGAACATGCTTATGTTCCTTTTTTATTTACGGAAAATGCCGAAAATTCTATACTTTAACACCTATACCGATTTGCTTTTAAAAATGTGGTATGCAATCTTAATTAGAATTTATTATAATGGAACATCTAAAAACTCCATTCTCAAAAAATAAAATATTGATTTTACAATATATCAAACTATATTTTTTGATTTTTATCAATTTTTAGAGATATCCATAAA
>CAMYCP010000127.1 GCA_947254385.1 uncultured Filifactor sp.
GTACATATATTTTGTAAGAAGATGTGATAAGAACGGACGCATGGCGGATTTTCTCCTGTCGTATTCAGATTCATCGATTATAAAATAATCCTGCATGGACGGTTCGTCTTTTATGGGTGAGAGTTTGACGGATACGACATCTTCCCAGTTATCCCATATGAAATCTTCCACATCGTCCCATTCATCGTCATACACGTCTATCGTTAAAGCGCAGTTATGATCCGCATAATTTTTCATGAACATGAGATAATTTTGCAGTTGTTCGGTTGCATCTACGTCAAATTTGGTTTTTCCTTTCGCACTTTTAATCGGAAATTCCACATAAGCACCCGTACTGTTTGATTTTATCAAATAACCAAGTTCACTACAGACTTTATATATCGGCGAATTTTTTCGTACGAACATTTTTTTAACAAATGTTTCAGCGGGAGAAAATTGCGCACCGCTTGATACGACGGGAAGATTTGATAAAGACGCCTCAGGTTTTATCGTGGTGACCAAAAGCGGGGCGCTTAAACCGAGTTCTTTGGAATATTCGGACGCCGCATTTTCAGCAACCGTTTTAAGGTTCTTTAAAAGTTTTATTTCGTCGTCTTTATTCATTTGAGTCAAGTTTATCATGTCCTGCCAGCCGGTAAGCGAACAACCGAGAACCCTGTCTCTTTTATGCACTATATCCCAGTGTTTAAGTTCCAAATCCATTGTTGTCATGCGATATGACGCTCGAACGGAAAGTTTTTGCGCCTCAAACAATTTTTCCGTGTCGACAGATCCGTCATCTTTTACAAAAGCACATACATTGACCGTTGTAAGACCGCTAACGCCGTTTGAATCAAGGAGCGCTTCACATCCGGGATCTACTCCTTTTATATTCGGACGCCTTTTTGCGGCGGCGGTTTCATTTACAAAACCGGGAGAAGTGAGATTTTTACATTTTGAAATATAATTTCTCCATTCTTCACGGCTGGGTTTTTTGGTAAAAAATACCGCATTTTCCGAATTTTTTCTAAAACTTATATCCGGATTTACAAAATGATTGCCGGCTTCATAGAGCATGAGATTATCCTTAGAATGTAACATTTCTTCATCAGATGAATCGAAGAGAGTTATGACGGACGGTTTTCTTTCTTCGCTTAAACGTACATTTTCACCGATTATATCTACTATGTCCGCGCAGTCGATAGGGGTGAGGGATATTTTTTGACGCGAGGTGAGCGTCGCACGTTTTATAATTACTGAATAAATTTTTTGAAACATATCTTTTAAAACTTCATATCCGAAAGCGGAGGATTTTACTTGTGATGTAGAGTACTGCATATATATCCGGTTTACACTTTTATAGTTGTGTTCGGTAAAAAGTTTTAAAAAGAAATCCAGCGCCTCGGTTTTGCCCTCGATTGAATAACCTACATAAAGTTCCACTTCATTGTCGGATATAAAATTTAATGAAGTGTGGTATCTTTTATCCTCGTAAGTCACATCTGCATGATCCTTGTGGATGAGTTTTATATCGTGCCTAAATTTAGGCAGGGCGGAAACATCTGCTTTAAGTACTCTCACCCCGATTCCGGAGCCGAGCATCAACAGGTAAAAAATATCTTTGAATGCACGAATGTTATCTATAACCGTGAAAGCACAGTTGAAAGCCGACATGGGATAATTTTTGGAAACATTGGTGTTTGAGGATTTGAGCGTACGCCCCGGCAAAAATTGTCTGAAATTAAATATATTGTCGTATAATTTTTCCGCTTCATACGGAGATGACGGCGCAAGGGAAATATTGTATTCCACCGCACGACGCACTGTTTCGTACCACTCTTCAAAGCGGTCTTCATCAGCTATATACGCCGCATAGTTTTTGTAGTACACAAAACTTGCAAGCGGACTCATATTAGGATCTTTGTGTTTGTATTGATTTATAAAATCGTCCGTGAGCGTGCCGTCCGTTTCATTTTTTTTGTGTCTCAGTCTGTCCTGCTCCGCTCTGTATATTATGTATCTTTTAGCTACGTCCTTGCGTTTTGATGACATAAGGTGCATTTCAACGGCGTCCTGTATGGTATCTATTCCTACAATTTCTCCGAAATCCGATATTTCATTTTCTATAGAGCCTGCAATCCGTGACGCAAGATCCGAATCTACACCGTCCATTGTGGACGCCATGGCTTTTTCTACGGCACGTTGAATTTTTTTTCCGTCAAAATCGACCGTTCGACCGTCTCTTTTTTTTACTTTCATAAACTCTCCCAAAACAAATTGATTTATATAGTAAATTTTAGCCTTAACACACCGTTTAAAGGCCGAGAAGCTGCGGCAAAATTTTTTATGAAATGGTATTTTTAACTGCTACATAAACTTGAATTATAAAAGGGAACCTCTAAAAAATCTATTCTTAAAAAATAAAATATTGATTTTACGATGTTTAAAATTCTATTTTTTTAAATTTTATCATTTTTTAGAGATGCCACTAATACGGATACGAAAATTTTTAGCACTGATTTTAATCTATAATATCCAAAACTTTAGGTATTTTCATTTCTTTGTAAAGTTTTTGGATTTTCGAAATATTTTTATCGTCAACACCGACTTCGGCAGTAATACATACCACATATTCAGTATCTTCTATATTCTTCTTTTCCGTATAGCTTGTCATACCGTGAATATAAGAATATACCGCAAAATTGCCGGAAGGGGAGCGACCGATCACGTTGTAATATCCGTTTTGATTTTCTCCGCATGATGAAAAATATACAATATTCGGTTTATTTTTCGGATCTTTTATTATGGCTACATCGTATTGCCACATAGGATTGTCCGGCTTAAGTAAGACCATAAGCTCTTTGTTTTCATCATTGTCGAGATTTATCTCATGGGTGGATATTATTCTTCCGGGGTCATCTATATGTGAACTACACACGAAGCTAAAACTTCGGTGCTTCTTGCTTCATCCATCACTGCGTTTCATAATCTAAAAGATTACTCTAACGTCTTACACGATGTCCACAAGCGTATAAGTTCGGGTAGTTCCTACCCTACTGTAATTTTATTATGCTGTCATTAGTATTCTTATTCCTTCGTTTTTTATATTTATTGCTGCATTTATATCTCTGTCTATTATTAGTCCGCACTTGCAAGAATAAGTCCTTTCATTTAGTTCCAAATGTTTCTTGTTTGCGCACCTACTACATATTTGACTCGAGGGATACCATTTGTCTACTTTTACAAAGAATTTCCCTCGTTCTTTTAGTTTATACTCCAGCATATTTAGAAATAGTCCATAACCATTATCCAGTGTTGCTTTTCCATTCCCAAATCCTTTGTTTGACATTGCTTTCATATCAAGTGTTTCTACGCATACGACTTCATACAAATTGGCTATCTTTGTACTTTCTTTATGTAGAAAATCTAATCTTTGGTTTGACGTGTGTCTTTGTAGTTTGGCTACTTTCTTTCTTGCTTTTTCTCTATTCTTTGAGCCTTTTTCTTTTCTTGATAGTTTTCTTTGTAATTTGGCTAACTTTTTTTGTCCTTTCCTGTAATATTTCGGGCTTCCACATGTACTTCCATTACTGTCTGTATATACTCCATCTGATTTGTAGTCTAGCCCTACTATTTTGTCTGTTATTTCTATTTTTTCTATTTCTTTTTCATATTCGAATAATATACTTGCGTAATATGTTCCGTCTTTTTCTTGGCTAATTGTTGCAGATTTCAACTTCCAGTCTTCTTTTGGTTCTCTGTGCATTTTCGCTTTTACTTCGCCTATTTTAGGTAGTTTTATACTTTTTTTGTTTACTTTTATTGTGCCTTTTTGATTGTTGGTTGTATAGGTCTTTTTATTCCTCTTTGCTGATTTATATTTTGGAAAGCCTATTTTTTTATCTCTAAAAAAGTTTATATAGGCTGTTTGTAGGTTTAGCTGCACATTCGCAAGTGCTAAGCTGTCTACTTCTTTGAGATAGGGGTAGTCTTTTTTATATTCTGCCGGTGTTGTCTGTAATGATTTTTTTGTTTCCTGATAGTATGCTATTTTATCTGATAACATCAAATTCCATATTTTTCTACAACATCCAAATGTTTTTTGAAATAATTCTTGTTGTTTTTCATCCGGATATATTCTATATTTTATCGCTTTATTCATTACAACTTCACCTC
>CAMYCP010000128.1 GCA_947254385.1 uncultured Filifactor sp.
ATTTTACAATGTATGGAATTCTATTTTTTGGATTTTTATAATTTTTTTTAAGATGCTCGACGGTTAATTGTACTAAAAATAATAAATATTCAACTATTTGTAGATTGTGGTTAAATTTTATGATACAATGAAATGAAAAATATTTAACAGGAGGGCGGTATACTTTGAAGAAAGTTCTGTTTGTCTCATCATCGGTAGAAAAAGGTTTACAAAAATTTAAGAACCATGTGCAATTTTTTAAAGACAGCTTGTACGAAGTATACTTTATCGGCAAGAGCAAAACTGAAGATTTAAAAAACGTAGATTATAGTATAGATTTCGAGTTTCCCGACGTTTTAAATAAAAGAGACGAAAAAAAATTGATAAAAAAATTGAGGACTCTTTTTCCCGAAAAACTTGATGTTATAATAACCTTTGAAGAGATATCGGGTTATCTGGTACGCATGGCATCACGGAGTTTTTTTAATCGCAGAAGTGATATGTTCACTATACATATAGCTGAAGAGTATAATTTTAAAGCGGGAGATGAAAGTCGTGCCCTTGTTATGCAAAAAAAAGCGGCCGGAAGTACCGACGCTTTGGTAGTTATGAACCAAAAAGATTTTGAAATTGCCAAAAGTGAAAAATTATCCTCTAACAAACTTGTACGAATGCACGGTCTGGGTTTTAAGTCGATTTTGAATGAGTTTTCCGTTCTAAACAAGAATGAGATGCGTCAAAAATATAAAATTCCTTTTATGAGTTTCAGCGCATTTTATGAAAATCCGTTTACCAAACAAAAGAATCAAAAGGCTCTGATAATGTTGCTCAAAAATATCTTAAATTTAAATCCACACTTTTTACTTCTCCTTAAGGGGGAGGGACCTTTAAAGGATGAAATTAAAGCAATGGTAAAGGCCAGGGGATATGAGGAGCACGTAAGATTTTTAAGTGAAGATACGCCGAGTGAAGAAATATTGGCTTTTACCGATATAGTGATTTCTTCAGCTTTATGCGAAGGTATTCCTGAGCATATCCTTCAAGCCTTGGAGTGTCAAGTGCCGGTTTTTGCGCCCGATATAAAGGGTATACGTGATGTGGTTGAAGAGGGTGTGAACGCCGAATTGTACACCGACGCACCGACCATGCCTATAAAACTGTATTTTTTGATGGAAAATTTTGATGAACTTTTAAAACTTCGTCAAAATCCAAGTAAAAAAATTAAATATTTTTCTACTGAAAATGCGGAAAAAGAAATGTTCAAATATTACAGTGAAAGTATAAATGAACATGAAGAGTTGCATGAAAAAGAAAAATCCGTATTTGTGTTCAATGCGGAACATTATAAAGAAAAATATTCGCTTGCAAAATAACTTATAATAAATAAACCGGCTGAATATCAGCCGGTTTATTGTTTTCATTTTAAAGTGATGACCACACGTCTGTATGGTTCTTTACCTTCACTGTATGTGGTTACGGCACGGTTGCCTTGAAGATGTGAGTGGACCACACGTCTTTCATACGGGTTCATGTAGTCGAGTTTTACCGTGCGGTGTTGTCTTACGGCAATTCGCGCCATTTTGTCGGCGTAGTGAGTGATTGATTCCTCACGTTTTTCACGGTAGTTTTCTATGTCGAGAATTACTCTTTGATAATGTTCGGTTTTTTTGTTTACGGCGAGCATGGTTAAAAACTGCAGTGAATCGAGGGTGTCGCCGCGTCTTCCGATAAATATGGAGGTGTCTTCACCTTTTACATTAATTCTTATGTTGTTTTCTTTGTCGAACTCAAGCTGTATGTCACCTTTTAAACCCGTGAAATCAAATATTTGTTTTAAAAATTCTTCAGAAGTTTCAAGCGCCGTTTCTCTTTCTTTTTCGGTATCCGTCGTATCGTTTTTAGACAATTCTTTTGTTTCTTCAGCATCCGGCGCATCGTTTTTAGACAATTCTTTTGTTTCTTCAGCATCCGGCGCATCGCTTTTTATGTCTTCTTTTTCCTGATTTGCATTAGATACGGGAATGTCCGTTTCTTCGGGAGAATTCTTAATTACAGTCGCATGTATACGACATTCTTTTTTGCCGATAAAGCCGAAAAGTCCTTTTTGCGGTTCTTCCAATACTTCTATTTTAAGATTTTCAATCGGCACATTGAGTTCGACCGATGCTTTTGTCACCGCTTCTTCACGTGTTTTGCCCGCTATTGTTATTTCTTTCATTTTATCTCCTCGCTAACTGTTCTTTTTTCTTAGCCATAAGTTCCACAACTTGTCTTTGCGCTATTGAAAACAGTGTAGATATCGCCCAATATATCGAAAGTCCGGCAGGGAAACTTACACCCCACCAGAGTATCATTATAGGCATCATGTACAACATACTTTTCTGCATGGATGCGCCCGGCGCCTCGGGAGCGTTTTTGTCCTGTTTCTTTTCCTGTTTCACCATCATCATTTTGGAGTCGATAAAGGTTGCAAGCGCCGCAATTATCGGAAATATATAAGGCAGCGTAAAAGATCCGATTTGTATTACATCGGGTTGTTTAAGGCTTGCTATCCACAAAAAGCCTTTATCCGCCGCCGCATATTTAGCCTGCGTTTCAAATACAAACTTTACCGGATCTCTTAAAGCTTTAAATAAGCCGAAAAGTATCGGCATTTGTATTAAAAGCGGCAGACAACCCATCATAGGATTTATGTGGTGTTCCTGATAAAGTTTTGCGGTAAGTTCCGCCTGTTTGTTTTTGTCTTTGGGGTATTTTTTTTGAATTTCCGTCAATTTCGGCTGAATTTTGTTCATTTCCATCATCGACTTGTTTTGCGATAATGTAAGCGGAAGTATTGCGAGTTTTACGAGTACCGTAAATATTATTATCGCCACACCGTAATGACCGATAAGACCGTATATTATATACAGCAGTTTTCCCAACAGGGCTGCAATTGAATCAGTCAAATTATAAACCTCCTAACGGTTTTCTTTTTTTTGGGGTACAGGGTCATATCCGCCTTTATGAAACGGATTGCACCTTAATATTCTTCTTATCGAAAGATATGCGCCTTTTAAAAATCCGTGCGTTTGAAAAGCCTCCAGCGCATATTGTGAGCAGGTCGGACAAAACCGGCAGGTAGGTGTTCTTTTCAAAGGCGAGATGTATTTTCTGTAAAATATTATCATTTTACATACCGCACGGTTTAAAAGTGAGCTTTTCATAAGGATAACTTCGTTTTTTTAAGCAAATGGGATACCGAGTTTTTCAGTATTTCATAATTTGCCTTTTTGGAATTTTGTCTGGCTATGAAAATTATGTCGTAACCGTTTTTTACTTTTACCTGAGTGCGTATTATTTCTTTGAGCCGACGGCGCATTTTATTGCGTACGACGGCATTGCCGATTTTTTTGGACACTGAAAAGCCGTAGCGGTTATAGGGCAGAGAATTTCGTTTAAAATATATGGCAAGTTGCCTGTTTGCAAAGGAGTCGGCAGTTTTGTACATCTTTTTGAAATCTCTGTTTTTTTTTACGGTTTCAACCAAGACGCCACCTCTTACATAATACTGACTTACTTTTAAAAATGTAGTATGACTATACAATAAAACATAGATTTGTCGTACAAAAACTCGTGAACTACACACTAAACTTTAGGTTAGGTGCTTCTTGATTCATCCTCTAATTTGCGTTCCATAATCTATAAGAATTAGTCTTCCGTTTTACGTAAAGTTCACAAGAATAAGTAAAGGGTAGGTACTACCCTACTTTTATTGTATCAGGAAATCTCACGAATATAAAGATTCGGGGATTTCTTGATACTATTTTTTAAAAATAAAAGACAATTAACTAAAAAAAGCCGATCGTAACGAGCGGCTTTTTTATTTAAGCGGTCAATCTTTTTCTGCCTTTTGCTCTTCTTCTTCTAAGTACGTTTCTACCTGTGGGCGAACTCATTCTTTTTCTGAAGCCGTGAACCTTTTTGCGTTGTCTTTTCTTGGGTTGGTAAGTTTGTTTCATCTGTATGATTCTCCTTTCTAAAAACATTTTTTTAGTTTTCTAACGAACATTATATAATTACTAATTTTGCGTGTCAAGAAAAATAATATTAATTTGTGGAAACTTTTTTATTTTTTACATGACGCATCAAAAAAAT
>CAMYCP010000129.1 GCA_947254385.1 uncultured Filifactor sp.
GTGTTACAGTGAGTATTTAAGAGAAGTTAATAAAAATAATTCCGACAAAATTTTTAAAACATTCTTAAATGAAACCGACGATTTTAAATTCGATGTGGAAAAATTAATTTCAGAATGTAATTCAAATTCCATAGATTTATTGATTTTGTGTAACCCCAACAATCCCACTGGGAGTATTCTTTCAAGAGATGAAATTGAAAAAATTTTAAAAAATACGGATACCTATGTAATGATAGATGAAACATATATGGAATTTTCAGATACCGAAAAGTTTTCAGCGTTCAGTCTTGTTGAAAAGTACGATAAACTTTTCGTGCTTAGAG
Source organism: uncultured Filifactor sp. (assembly GCA_947254385.1). Taxonomy (GTDB): domain Bacteria; phylum Bacillota; class Clostridia; order Peptostreptococcales; family Filifactoraceae; genus CAMYCP01. Next base: position 324 of record CAMYCP010000129.1, read on the forward strand.
GCACGAGCAAATTTTTCGCATCGCCGGGACTGCGTTTGGGGTATGCCGCAACTTCCGACAAAACTGTCCGAAATTCGATTTTATCTCATTCAAATCTTTGGAATTTAAATATATTCGCTGAAAATGCCGGAAAAATAATGTTTGAAGATACGGACTACATTCAAAAAACAAAATTACAAATAAAAAAAGAGCGCAAATATCTTTTAAGCGAACTTTCCAAAATATCTGCACTCAAAGTGTATCCGACTTTCAGCAATTTTATACTTGTAAAAATCAAAGAAAAAAATCTGACCGCCGGTGAATTGTACGATAGACTCATAATTCATAAGATGGCAATAAGAGATTGTTCATCGTTTGAAGGTCTGGATCCGTATTTTTTTAGAGTCTGCGTACTCGATGAAAAAGCCGATAAACTTTTGATTTCTAAACTCAATGAAATTTTTTAAGCCAGATATAATACCGGTTGCATAAGAAATTATAATATAAGTTTCAACTTAATTTTTTGTAATACAAATTTATGACAAATTTTTTAGATTTCTACCGTATTTTTAAAAAGCAAATCAGCATAATACTAAAAGCCTATAGAAAAATCGCTAATTTTGTAAAGCTTTAGTAAGGATTTTCACACTTTCTCAGCTCAAAATAACGCCGGAAGTATGCTCACTGTAATAAATTAACTATTCAACCTGAGTTATTGCGGAGTGCTTTTTAACAAGCGTTATAATTAATAAAACTCTAAAGCTGCGGTTACGATAAATTAAATGATATTTCTATTAGAGAATAGTATAAAAATCACGTTGCTTTTATATAGTAAAAATCCCCCGTTTTTCAAGGGGGATTCATGCTAAAACGGATATGAAATTTTCTTTTCTTCAATGTCGCTTCTATTATATACCCGCTTAATTTTAAGGTTGAGTTTTTTTTCTATTTGCTCAAGTTTGTTTATGTCTTTTTCGGACACTATAGACACGGCAGAGCCTTCTTCTCCCATTCTGCCGGTTCTGCCTATTCTATGAACGTAGTATTCTTTGTCTTTCGGGATATCGTAGTTTATTATATGCGTTATGCCGGCAATGTCCAGTCCTCTTGCCGTCAAGTCCGTGGATATCAAAAACTGAGTTTTTAAATCCTTAAAATTTTTGAGTATCCGTTCACGTTTGTTTTGGCTCATGTCGCCCTGAATTAAATCTATTGACTTGAATTTTTCCGTTATCAGTCGGTTATAGAGTTCTTCGGCACGCGCTTTGGAGTTGCAGTAAATTATCGCCATAAACGGGTTTATCGTTTTTATATAATGAATAAGCGCTTTTAATTTAAGTTCCTGCTTGGTAATTATTGCAAATTGTTTGATATTTAAAGACACCACCTCGCGGTCGTCGCTTTCAATCATCAAAATATTTGACATTATCTTTTTTCCAAGTGATACAACTTCGGACGGAACGGTTGCCGAAAGCATGAAAGTCTGTTTGGGGGCGGGCAATTTTTTCAGTATAAACAATATATCTTCCGCAAACCCGAACAGAAACATCTGATCGACTTCGTCCACCACAAAAAACTCCAGATTTTTCAAATTCAAATTGCCGCGCCTGATATGATCCATAAGTCGTCCGGGAGTTGCGATTACTACATCGGCTTGTGCTTGAAGTTTGTCCGCCTGAGATTTTACGTTATGACCGCCGTAAATTCCGACGATTCGGATATTATCCGGCGCAACGGATTTTGCGACATCGTACACCTGCTCGCAAAGCTCCCTCGTCGGAGCAAGTATCAGCGCCTGACCCGCATCTTTTATCTGCTTTTGAAAAATCGGCAAAAGATAAGATAAAGTTTTGCCTGTGCCGGTTTGCGCCCGTGCAATTATATTGCGCCCCGAAAGCGCAGGAGGAATAACTTTTTCTTGAATATCGGTCGTTTCTGTTATATACTGTTTCTTTAAATTATTTAAAAGTATGGGATTAAGTCCCAACAGTTTAAATTTCATATCTACCTCCTTGATTTTAAGTTAAAATTGATGATACAAAAAACACTTATTCGATTTTATGAAAAATTAGGAATTTAGTCAAATGTTTTAATTGTAAAATATTAAAAGGAATTATTGTGTGGCATATCTAAAAAAAATTAAAAACAGTGTCAAATCAATATTTTATTTTTTCAAAACAGAATTTTTAGGGGGTTTTTCGTATGATATTTTGATATCATATGTAATTTAAAGTTATTCGGGAGAAAGCTATGCAGGTAAGTTTGGAAGAAAAAAAACAAATAATGCGTATTGCACTTTTTGCCGCCGATATTTTGGTTAGAAACGGTGCGGAAATGTATCGTGTAGAAGATACGATAAAGCGGATATGTTTAAGCAAGGGGTTGAACACGGTTACGGCAAGCGCCACTCCAACAATGATAATAATAGGAGACAGCAGATTAGACGGGCTTACATTTATATCCTCAATCCGTAAAAGAGGCAGCAACATGGACAAAATATGCAAGATAAACGAATTTTCACGCAATTTTATAAATAAGCCGTTCGACTTTGAAAAATCACTGAGCGAACTTAAAGCTATTGAACTTAACGAAGTGTACACGGACTTTAAACAAATGATAGCCGCCGGTGTAGCCTCGGCAATATTTAACTTGTTGTTCCAAGGTTCTTTGATAGATATGCCGGTTACATTTTTTATATCCATTATAGGTATGAAGATAGAAATGAAAATAGAGGCTCTGTCCGAAACATCATTTTTGGCAAACCAAACCGCAACTTTCATAATGACTCTTATAGCATCAGTATTCACAAGATTTTTTTTAAATCTTAATTTTGATTCAATAATAGTAGGATCGATTTATCCGATTTTGCCGGGTGTTGCGCTTACAAACGGAATAAGAGACTTTATAGCGGGAGATTTAACATCGGGGCTTGCCAGAGGAATGGAGGCAATGATGACAGCGATTGCGATAGCTACAGGTGTCGCGGGTGCAATATTTATAAGAATGAAACTCGGAATATGATAAATTATTTTTAAAAAAATAGAATTTAATACCGCTGATACCGATTTACTTTTAAAAATGTAGTATAAATATGGGGTAAACAGTAAATTTGTCGTACACAAATTGTTAAAGTTTAGAACATTACTATAATTTCTTATGTAAATCGATATCACATAAAACTTACAAAAATATAGAGTTTTAAGGGGGATTTATGAATCTAATGCTGCAATTTATACTGGCAAGTTTGGGTACTATAGGATTTGCGATAGTTTCTTCAACTCCCAAAGAAAGCCTTATAAAAACCGGAATAATCGGCGGTGCCGGCTGGGCGATATATGTTTACCTTACAAGGCAAAACGCACCGTTATTTTTTTCATATTTTTTGTCGGCGGCATTTTTAAGCCTTGCAGGAGAAATCGCCGCCCGAATTTTTCATAATCCCGCCACGGTCTTCATAATACCCGCAATAATACCCTTGGTGCCGGGTTACAGCTTGTATCTTAGCATGCTGGAATTTATGAGCGGTTCGTATGATAAAGGCATACAAAAAGGAGTTGAAACGCTTTTCGGTGCGGCGGCGATAGCCGTCGGAATAATACTTGCATCTTCAATCGCACGAATATTCTATCAGCAATACAACAAATACAAAATAAGAATTCAAAATGCAAAAAAAGTATAGACACAAGTCTATACTTTTTCATTTTGCCTGTACATATTTATACTGAATTGCATAATAAATTGTAGTATCAATTTTCAGTTTAAATTTT
>CAMYCP010000130.1 GCA_947254385.1 uncultured Filifactor sp.
AATTTAAACACTTCTGCGTCGCTTTGAATAAAATAAGTGAAGAAATCTCACTAAAGCGTTACAACATTAATGATTTTTCTATCGGGTTTTACTATTAAGTATTATAATACGGATTTCGTTTTATACCGGTTTGCCTTTAAAAATGTAGTATAATCTTGAGTAGAATTTGTCATAAATTTGTATTACAAAAAATTAAAGTTAATTAATACTACAATTTCTTATGCAAGTTGGTACTACTATTTAGCTAAAATATAAGGCGTTTTCATAAATTTATTACATAAGTTTACATATATCGTCCGCAAAAGCTACGGGATTTTCTATTTCAAGTCCTTCTATCATGCACGCCTGATTGTAGAGAAGATTTACATACAGTGCGAGTTTGTCGTCGTCCGCATTTTTAAGTGCCGTGTATGCTTGATGTTCGGGATTTATTTCCAAAATTTTGCCGGCGGAGATTTTATTTCCTCCCGGGAGTTTGTTTATTACTTTTTCCATTTCTATTGATATTTCACCGTCGGTTGTAAAGCAGACTGCATGAGATTTTAAACGATTGGACAACTTAACGTCTTTTACCTTGTCCTTAAGCAAGTCTTTAATTTTGTTCAGTATATCGGTGTCACGTTCGTCCGGTTTATATTCGTCTTCTTTTGAGTCTATGTTTTGTGATGCCACGTTTTTAAATTCTTTGTCCGCATATTTGCTGATTATTTTTATTGCAAATTCATCTATATCTTCAGTAAGGCAGAGTATGCCATAACCTTTTTCGAGTATGTTTTCAGCTTGCGGCAGGTGTTTTATGCGTTCAACGGTTTCTCCCGTGCCGTAGTAAATATATTCCTGCTTAGAAGACATATTGTCAGTGTATTCTTTCAAGGTTACGTTTTTATCGTCTTTGGTGCTGTAAAACAGGAGTAAGTCCTGTAAGGTGTCTTTATGCGTGCCAAAGTCCTGATATACGCCGAATTTTAATTGTCTGCCGAATTTTTGGAAAAATTTTTCGTATTTTTCACGGTCGGATTTTAGCATATTTTCAAGTTCATTTTTTATTTTAGTCTGTATATTTTTGGCTATGAGCTTAAGTTGTCGGTCGTGTTGGAGCATTTCGCGCGAGATGTTCAGTGAAAGGTCTTGAGAGTCGACCATGCCTTTTACAAAGCTGAAAAAGTCGGGGAGTAAATCCGGACATTTTTCCATGATTAAAACTCCGGAGGAATATAGTTCAAGTCCTTTTTCATATTCGGGCGTATAGTAGCCGTACGGAGTTTCTTCGGGTATATAGAGTACGGCGTCATATATTACGTTGCCGTCCACGTGTACGTGTATGTGGCTTAAGGGCGTATCAAAACCGTATCGTTTTTCAACATAAAAATTGTTGTAATCTTCTTCGGTGAGTTCATTTTTATTTTTGCGCCAAATCGGCACCATGCTGTTCAATGTTTCATTTTCTATGACGGTTTCGTATTCGTCTTCACTTCCGTCTTTTAAATGTCGATGTTCAACTTGCATACGAATCGGGTATCTTATGAAGTCGGAATATTTTTTTATGAGTGATTTTATTTTGTATTCGTCTAAAAATTCGCTGTATTTTTCATCTTCGGTATCGGCTTTAAGGTGAAGTGTTACGACCGTCCCCGCGCCGTCTTTCGGCTTTTCTTCCACAGTGTAGCCGTCTACACCGTAAGAGTGCCAAAGATATCCCATATCCGAACCGTAAGATTTTGAATGAACGCTCACTTCATCCGCTACCATGAACGCCGAATAAAAGCCTACTCCGAATTGACCTATTATGTTTAAGTCCGTATCTTTTTCAAGTTTTTGTTTGAAGGCGAGCGAGCCGCTCTTTGCAATCACTCCCAAATTTTCTTCCAGTTCTTCCGCGTTCATTCCGATACCGGTATCACTTATTGAAATGGTACGGTTTTCTTTGTCATAACTTATTTCTATATAGTAGTCGTCTTTGTTGAACTCAATATTTTCATCGCTCATAGCTTTGTAATATATTTTGTCTATTGCATCTGCAGCGTTGGATATAAGCTCTCTTAAAAATATTTCCTTATGAGTGTATATTGAGTTTATCATAAGTTCCATAATCCGTTTGGATTCCGCTTGAAATTCCATTTTTTCCATAATGTCCTCCTAAAAAATAAATATTATCAGCAGTCTATATTATAGAGCGCTAATAATATTATTATATATTCGCTCGGCTTTTATGTCAAATTTATTGAAAAAAAAAGTAAAATAGACTGAATATAGCGTATAGCGGATTATTAAGCCTTTGACTTTTTTATTTGATGAATTTTATACTATATATAAAGAAAAACGCTGATTAAGTCGGCACCTTTCATTCCTACTGTAAGTTTTATTTTTATATAGCGCCTGAGGAATATGCAAAAATTTTTTTAATAAAATGAGGTAATTAACATTATAAGTATTTTTTTCATGAATTTTTTAGTCAAAAAATATTGATATATTAAAAAGCACGGTTTTTAAACCGTGCTTTGTTTTATTTTTTCAAATGCGCCGCATCGAAACTTCTGTTTTTCGGCAAAAGGCTTAGGTATTCTTTCGGGTCTTTTCTTATCTTATCAGGATTTTTAAAGAAATCTTTAGTCATTATAACTACCACACCGTTGAGCATCATCAAACCCACAAGGTTAGGAATTGCCATAAGACCGTTTAATGTATCCGTTATTGCCCATATCTGTTCGAGTCCTCCGATAGCTCCTACAAGTACGACGGGTGTATATATCAATCTATATATCATAACGGATTTAGGCCCGAGCAAAAATTCAGCGCAACGTTCACCGTAATATGCCCAGCCCAGAATGGTTGAAAATGCAAACAACATAAGTCCGATTGCAACTATCAAACCGCCACCTTTAAATCCCGCCTCAAATGCCGCCGTTGTAAGCGCCGCTCCTTGAAGCCCGCTCGACCATTGTCCTGAGACCATTACCACAAGCGCCGTCATTGTACATATTACTATCGTATCCATAAATACTTCAAACACGCCCCATATACCTTGTCTTACCGGGTGATCGACCATTGCGGCGGCGTGTGCTATAGGCGCACTACCTAAACCGGCCTCGTTTGTAAATACACCGCGTGCCACACCCATTTTCATACAAAGTTTGAGAGTCGAGCCTGCAAAACCGCCAACTGCGGCATGTCCCGTCAGTGCTGAAGAAAATATCAAACCGAATGCCGCCGGAACTTTGCCTATATTTAAAATTATAATTACCATTGCTCCGATAATGTAAAACGCCGCCATAAAAGGCACAAGTCTTTCAGTCACGACGCCTATTCTTTTTATACCGCCTAAAATTACAATACCGGTCAAAATGGCGAACACTATCCCTACAATCATGGGAGATACGTTAAAAGTCTGATTTAAAGACTGAGCTATTGAATTGGATTGTGTCATATTGCCTATCCCGAACGATGCAAGCATTCCGAAAAGTGCAAACGTCTTGGCAAGCGCAGGTATATGCAAACCGTTTTTGATATAATACATCGGCCCGCCGGATATACTGCCGTCATCAGCAACTTCACGATATGTTATCGCAAGCACGACTTCAGAATACTTAGTCGCCATGCCTATCAAAGCGCAAAGCCACATCCAAAATACCGCACCCGGCCCGCCAACCGCAAGCGCAAGCGCAACTCCCGCAATGTTGCCCGTGCCTACCGTCGCCGCCAAAGCCGTGGATACCGCTTGAAAAGGAGTAACTTCACCCGCATGATCACCCGTAGGCTTTCTAAACATCGCAAACAGAGTATTTTTAATTATATAATTAAATTTCGTAAACTGAATTCCTTTTAATACTACAGTCATCAATATCCCTGTACCTATCAAAAGAACAAGCATCGGCCAACCCCAAACGATGCCGTTTATCACACCATTTATTTTAAGTATCTGTTCCATAACTGCCCCCTCTTACAAAGTCGCATATGAGTTTTTAATCGCAAAATGCCGAATTTGAAAAATTTCTCACCTCTTCTTTATAATTACACAATATGTACATA
>CAMYCP010000131.1 GCA_947254385.1 uncultured Filifactor sp.
CTTTAATTATTGTTATATTTGTAGGTACAACAATACAGTTTTAAATCTGCTGAAAAATTAAAATCGGAAAAGAAATATAGTATCATGAAAAAAATTATCGATTATGTCTCCAAGCACAAATTAACCATTATAAATATTTTTCTCTTTATTCATTTAACGGTGTGCAATTCGACACATTTAAAAATGAAGCGGGGTTGAATTTAAAGAGTTGATGCTTGTTGATGTTAATCCGTATGTTTTGATTTTTCACATAAAGTAATTGGTAATTTTAAAAATTTTTAGGAGGTTAATTATGGCACAATTTTTCATGGAACACGGCGGAGTTATTATGGGGGCGCTCGGAGCGGCACTGGCTGTTCTGCTTTCAGGTATAGGTTCAGCAAAAGGTGTAGGCATAGCAGGTGAAGCCGCGGCGGGGATAGTCATAGACGAACCAGAAAAATTCGGTAAATCACTGGTACTGCAACTTCTTCCTGGTACGCAAGGGTTCTACGGTTTCGTTATCGGGCTTATGGCGATGAACAAACTCACTCTCGACATGGGTTTGGCTGAAGGACTTTATATTTTATTTGCGTGTCTGCCGGTTGGGCTTGTCGGCCTTATGAGCGCTTATTCACAAGGCAAAGTTTCGGTTGCGGGCATGAATATTCTTGCAAAGAACGAACCGCAACAGACTAAAGGTATAGTATACGCCGTTATGGTTGAAACATACGCAATTATAGGCTTTGTGTTTTCTCTGATGTTACTCGGCAAAATAACGTTTTAATTTTAGAAAGGAACTTACGATATGCCAGGGTTAGATCATATTGTAAATCGTATTTTGGAAGATGCCGAAAATGAAAAAAAACAAATCCTTAAGCAAGCCGAATCCGAAAAAAAGAAACTTATAAAAGAAAGAGAGGACGCACGCTGGAAGAAAAGCCGTGAAATGCTTGAAAAAGCAAATAAAGATGCTCAACATATGAAAGAGAGCATACTTAATCAGGCACAAGCGGACGCACGTGACGAAATGCTCAAGACAAAACGTACAATTTTGGATGAAGTGTTTTTAAAGGCCTCAATTGAAATGCAAAATATGAACGATGACGAGTATGTTAAGTTTTTAAAAAATATGACGGCGAATTTTAAGTTTAAAGACACTATGATTTCTTACGTGCCACTCGGGAGAGGCAAGGCTGCCGAAAGTGTACTTAAGACAGCGGTTTTAGAAGATGAAACTCTTAAAAGCGGATTTGTTATAAAAGACGGCAACATATATTATGATTTTCAAATAGATAAATTGATAGAATCCAAACGTGAAGATCTGGAGGTAAAACTCAGCGACATACTGTTTAAAAACTGAAGGAGGATAAATGGATAGAGAACTGTTTATAAGAGCAGGCAGTGAAGTAAGAGTATCCGAAAAAAAATTCCTTCCGAAAGCGGTTTTGGAACGTATGGCGGAGTCTCCTGAATTATCCGATGCAATGCAGATTTTGGGTGATACCGTGTATGCGGATCACTTTTCTCTGATGAAACGTGAACAAGATTATGAAATTGTGCTTCAAAGTGAGCTTGATAGATTTTATGACCGAATGAAAAAAATTTGTCCGGTTTCGACATTGTTTGATTTTATGGCGCTCAAATATGAATTTCATAATCTTAAAACGCTGGCAAAAGAGATTGTATCGGGCGAAGATTTTTCGGATATCTATATGAATATAGGAACATATGATTTTAAAGCGCTTAAAAACGCTTATAAATCAGGTGCAAAATCACTCAAGGGTGATGAGTACTTCAAACTTTTAAAAGAAGTTGATCAGGATTATGCTGATAAAAAAGATCCGCAACGCATAGATCTTATATTGGACGGCCATTATTTCATAAAATGGAAAAAAATGGCAGATGAGATGGATAATGAGCTTATCTCTCTGTTTGTGCGAGATACGGTAGATTTTACCAACGTAAAGATTTTAATACGTGCAAAGGCAAGAGGACAGACTATTGCACGCGTGGGCAAACTTTTTGTGGAAGGCGGCAGTATTGCACCGTTTACACTTACCAACATATTTAACGAAGATACGGCATCTATCGTGGCGCGCCTTAGAAGATACGGCATAGGCAAATCTTTGATGAAAGCGCTGGAATTATACAATGAAACTCAAACACTCAACGTATTTGAACAGATGACTGAAAACAGACAGATGGAGATTATAGAAAGCGCAAAACGGATTTCTTACGGGCCGGAAGTGCTGTTTGCTTTCATGGTGGCAAAAGAACTTGAAATTAAGAATTTGCGGATAATCCTGGCATCCAAACTTGCTGGATTACCTAGTGAATCCGCAAAGAACAGGTTGCGTGATACTTATGTATAAAATGGCGGTAGTTGGAAACAAGGATATAACTTTGGCTTTTAAAACTGTAGGTTTGGACGTGTTTGAAGTATATGATGCGATAGATGTGAGAAAGACGGTGGAACGTATTGTCGATTTAAACTACGGTATAATTTTCATAACTGAAAAATTGGCCGCTCTTATACCCGACACTATTTCACGCTACGATCAACAAGTTTTGCCTGCGATAATTCTGATACCGGATAATCACGGTTCACTTGGAATCGGAATGGATAAAATCTACAAAAATGTTGAAAAAGCCGTGGGGTCAAATATATTGTAGATGATGAAATTTTTGGAAAATTAAAGTTTACAAAACAAATGAAAAATATATTGTAAAGGAGAGGGCGCAGATTGAAACAAGGAAAAATAATTAAAGTATCCGGCCCTTTGGTAGTTGCGGAAGGTATGGAAGATGCCAACGTGTATGACGTCGTGGAAGTTTCTCATAATAAGTTGATAGGTGAAATAATAGAAATGAGAGGCGACAAAGCGTCAATACAGGTGTATGAAGAAACGGCCGGAATCGGACCCGGAGAAACCGTAACGAGTAAAGGACATCCGCTTTCAATAGAGCTTGGACCCGGTATGATAGAAGAAATGTACGACGGTATCCAACGCCCGCTTAAAGGCTTGGAAGAGGCGGGTGGCGTATTTTTGGTAAAAGGCGTGCAGGTGCCGTCGCTTTCAAGAGAAAAGCGTTGGGTATTCAAACCCGTAAAAAATGTGGGAGATATGGTTGTACCCGGTGATATAATAGGCACGGTACAGGAAACCGAAGTAATAGAACATAGAATAATGGTGCCTTACAAAGTATCCGGCAAAATAAAGGAAATAAAATCCGGCACTTTTACGGTTGAAGATATCGTGGCTGTGGTAGACGACGGAGAAAATTCTCACAACATAAGTCTTATGCAGCGCTGGCCGGTACGTCGCGGTAGACCGTACAAAGAAAAAATAGACCCGAGCGCACCTTTAATTACGGGGCAACGTGTAATAGATACTTTTTTCCCAGTTGCAAAAGGAGGAACGGCATCCATACCCGGACCTTTCGGATCGGGTAAAACCGTCGTTCAGCACCAGCTTGCCAAGTGGGCGGATGCGGAAATCGTTGTGTATGTAGGTTGTGGAGAACGCGGCAACGAAATGACGGACGTACTTAAAGAATTTCCGGAATTAAAAGATCCCAAAACCGGAGAATCTATAATGAAACGTACCGTGCTTATAGCAAATACTTCAAATATGCCGGTAGCTGCAAGAGAAGCATCTATTTATACGGGAATTACCATAGCCGAATACTATCGCGATATGGGATATAGTGTGGCTCTTATGGCGGATTCCACGTCAAGATGGGCGGAGGCGTTGAGAGAAATGTCGGGCCGTCTTGAAGAAATGCCGGGTGACGAAGGATATCCCGCATATCTTGCCTCACGTGTAGCCGACTTTTACGAAAGAGCCGGCAGAGTAATCTGTAACGCCTCCGAAGAAAGAGAAGGCGCACTCACGGTAATAGGTGCCGTGTCACCTCCCGGAGGAGATATATCCGAACCCGTGAGCCAGTCTACACTGCGTATTGTAAAAGTATTCTGGGGGTTGGATTATGCACTTTCATACGCGCGACACTTTCCTGCAATAAACTGGATAAA
>CAMYCP010000132.1 GCA_947254385.1 uncultured Filifactor sp.
TTTTGTTATCAACTAATAAAACAGCTCATAAAAATCTGCCGATATTTCCAATCGGATTTATCGGCAGATTTGAATATTATTTAATTTTTATCAAGTTTCGAAAATAGTTGCAGCCATACATCGCCTTTATGGCCTACGCATATATAATTATAATTCGGATTCAGTATATTTTCTCTGTGTCCGTCACTTTTCATCCATGAATACATAACGTCTTCCGGAGTTCTCTGTCCTTTTGCAAGGTTTTCTCCGGCATACCATCCCGAGTCTTTGAAATAATCCAGAGGATTGCTGCCGTCAAGTCTTTCGTGTTCAAATTTTACAAGCGACTCATCGGTTCGGATGTCGGCATATGCTTGAAAAGAACCTTTTTTTAAAGGTGATACTTAAGCTTTTGCACGTTCGATATTTACAATTTCTATTACACGATCGGTTACATTTGCTTTAGGCTCAGGCTTTTCCGAAATTTCACTGATCTTCAGTCGTAAAGAGTTGTACCCAGCGATAATCGTTAAACCCTACGCATATATAATTATATTTCGGGTTTAATATGTTTCTTCTATGTCCGTCGCTATTCATCCATGAATTCATAACTTCTTCCGGAGTTCTTTGTCCCCAAGCTATATTTTCTCCGGCATATCCCCTTCCTCTATAAAAGTCCAAACAATCCTTTCCGTCCGGGCGTGTATGCGAAAATACATCTTTTATTTCTTTCGCTCTGATGTCCGCATAGGCTTGAAAAGAACCTTTTTTTAAAGGTGCGACGTTAACTTTGGCACGTTCGATATTTACAAGTTCTATTACACGATCGGTTTCATTTGCCGTAGGTGCCGGATTCGGTTTAGGATCAGGTTGTGGCTGAGGTTGTGGTTTAGGATCAGGTTGTGGTTGAGGTTGCGGGTTAGGATCGGGTTGCGGCTGAGGTTGCGGATTAGGATCGGGATTCGGATTTTGAGTATTTTTCGGTTTAATTATAGTTTTCTTTAACTTTGTCGGGCAGGGATAATCATCGTATTCAAATACCAGTTGGAAAGATAAACTTCCGCCTTGCGACGGCATAGGAGCAATTGAGTGTAATGCCTCATCACCGAACACCGCAAAATAATTGTTGTCCGATATACCTATCGTTAGATCATCCATGTGAGGATCGGCGATATATGTTTGAATTTCAGAATTATTTATAAGCCAATCGCCAAATTCTTCAGCGGATGCGAATTGCCCTTTAGCCGTCACATATCGGTAATATACAACGTCTACTTTGTTAAAGCCTATCGGCGGTACATCCGTCACATCTTCATCGTATTGCGAAGACATATCAACCGCTTTTTTTTGTACATAATTTTTTATAGCCGGTTCTTCTTTGAACATAAGCCCGTAAAGTAAAGGATTAGCCTCTTTAACACCATATTCCGCTCTTTTTTTATTAACTTTATCTATTATGCTTTGAACTTCAGGAGTCGACGGTTTTGCCGGTTCCGGTTTCGGCTCAGGTTCCGGTTTCGGCTCGGGTTCCGGTTTCGGCTCGGGTTCAGGCCTTTTTCCGGAGTTTCCCTGATCTTCAGTCGTAAAAAGTTGTACCCAGTTATAATCGTTAAACCCTACGCATATATAATTATAATTCGGATTTAAAATATTTTTTCTATGTCCGTCGCTATGCATCCAAGAATCCATAACTTCTTCCGGAGTTCTTTGCCCCCAAGCTATATTTTCTCCGGCGTATCCCATTCCTCTATAAAAGTTCAGACAACTCGTCCCGTCCGGGCGGGTATGCGAAAACACTTCTTTTATTTCTCCCGCTCTGATGTCTGCATAATCTTGATATCCACCCTGTTTAAGCGGTTTCACTCCTACTTTTTCACGTTCAACGTTTACAAGACGTATAACTTCACTAGTGTACTCTTCTTTTGAAACAACGTTCGGGGTAGGTTCGGCTTTTGGTTCAGGTTTATCTTTGCTTGATGATCCGCCGGATTTATCTTTGCTCGATGAACCGCCGGATTTACCATTGCTTGATGATCCGCCGGATTTTTTATCGTCTTTTTTCTCCTGAGTTTTTTTTGGTTTTTCTTTTTCAGCCGTTTTTTTAGGAGTATCCGAATTTTCTTTCGTGCTTACCAGTATGGAATCGGCTTTTTTGTCGTAATCCACAGAAACATTAAGTTCGGACAATAAATCTCTCAGTTTAAAATAATTTTGACTGTCTATTAAATAACCGTTAACTTTTATTACTTTGCCGTCAACTTTTATTATAGTTGTGCTTTCCGTTATGTCGAAATCGTCCCAGTTTATGTCGGTATAATCAGAGGATGTCATTTCATAATCCTTGCCGGTTATAAGGTTTGCCGTGTTGGTTGCGGCATTATATTCAATGCCGACTTTTTTACCGTTTTTTGTCAGCATATTTGCGACATCTCTAAGTTTAAAGTAATTATAGCCGTCAATATTTACTGCACGCACCGAATTATCCTTCAAAACTTCCCCGTTTACGGTTATGGTCTGAACACACGGATAAACTGCCCGAAATCTGAGATAATTGTCCGCTTTACTTTGAATCGAAGCGGACATCAACAAAATTCCGCTTAAAACAACCGCAAGTGAAGATTTAACCAAGACTTTTCGTTTGAACAACATACAAATCATTCCTCCTTTAAAAAATTCTTACGGCGTATCGCCGAAAGTAAATTTTGTTGTACCGTTGTAGGTTTTTTACTCTTATTTTATTTTACACCATGTTACATTTTTTCTCAAATTAATTAACATATTTAAAAACTTATAATACTGATTCGCATAATAAATTGTAGTATCAATTTTCAGTTTAAATTTTGTAATACAAGTTTATATTAAATTCCGATTAGATATAATACTACATTTTTTAAAGCTAATCAGTATTAAATACATTTTTTAAAATCAAATTTTTGGATATCCTCGTTATATAAAAAACAAAATAAGCCCTGCAGGAGAGGTCCGAAACCGTCCCGCAGGGCTTAAAAATATTTAATGAACGGATTATAAATTAATCAATCACACGTTTTGCACAATTATAGCAATTAGCATAATAACCGCTGTCAAGATTGGATATTATTACTTTATTGACATTGCCGGAAGATGCATGAATAAAGTTACCGTCTTCTATGTATATACCCACGTGGCATATATTTTTGCTGCCGCCGGTATTAAAAAACACAAGATCGCCTTTTTGAAGTTCCGCTTTAGGTACGAATCTACCCACGGTACTCATCGAACCCGAACTTCTCGGCAAGGTTTTGCCTAGAGCCTTTTCGTAAGTATATCCTACAAATCCGGAGCAGTCGAAAGTGTTGGGTCCTCTGGAGCCGTAAGAATATCTGCACCCTAATTTACTCTTGCCGAAAGCTATAAGTTTGTCGGCATCTGCTGATTTTTCCGATGATTTTTCTGACGGATCCGAACCGTAATCGGCATTTTCATCGTTTTTTTCGGATATTTCTAAAGTTAAGGCATCATTTGGAACAAAACCTTCAAGCCCGTTGTCAAGCGAAACCTTAGTAAATTTTTCGCCTTGTTCTTCTAATAAAAGCGCCTCTCCTCTGCTTACGGAGTCTACTATATGTTCAGATCCCGCAGCATAATAAACCGGCACTTTGTCAAATTTTACATACATATCGGCTTCTTCTGCAAATACGGGAGAAGCAATCATAACAAATCCTAAGCCTAACGTAAATGCTACCTTTGTCAAACCCGAAAAAAAACGATTCATTTTATATTCCTCCAAAAAATAGTTTTCTATATAAATTTGCAACTTTTTTGTCATTCTTTTGTAACCTTTGCTATTGTACTATGTTTTTTTTAGTAATGCAATACTTTTTTAAAAAATTATTACAAAAAAAATAATATTCAGCAGGTAAAAATAAATTGCCGTATATTAATTGATTTTATAAGATTAAAAATATTGAAATTATAATAATTAAATTGTATAAAAAATTGTAGTATTAATTT
>CAMYCP010000133.1 GCA_947254385.1 uncultured Filifactor sp.
TCTAAATTGCAATATCAAGTTGAACATTTTTTGTAAAAATTTTTAAACAATTGAACATATCTTATCCATCTCTTCATCGAACACTTCGTGCGTCATTTAGAACCGAGTGAGTGTGGAAAGCCTTACTAAAGCGTTACAACATTAATGATTTTTCTATCAAGTTTCAGTATAAGATAAAAAATTACAATGCTTTTCCTATAGTTTCTCCGATTTGAACTTCCGTTTCAATCCCGTTTTTACTTTGTTTGAGTATGTCATCATCTATAATTATTTTATCGGGTTCAAAGAAAAGTATTATGGTTGAACCACCAAATTCAAAATATCCTTTTTCTTCACCTTTTTTAAAACTTTCTTTAGTATGATTGATAATTTTGCCTACGGTTAAAGCACCTACTTCCACTTGCGTTACGGAGCCGAAATTTTGCGTGTTCATAACGGTTATTTCCCTGCTGTTGTGTTTAAAAACTTTGTATTTGGAAGATATACTTCTTACGGTATGCAGTACGCCTTTAATTTTATATTTTTTTAAAATGTTGCCGTTGTCAATGTATATAAATCTATGGAGATTATCCGTCGTAAGCCGGAAAATCAGCAAGCAACCGTCCATATACCTGTTTGAAAGTTCTTTACTCTGTAAAATGTCTTCAACCGAATATATCGAGTTTTTTATTTTGAAGAGTGAATTTTTGCGGATTTTGTACACAGACAGTTTGGATTCAGCCACGGCGATTAAAACGTCTTTTTTGCCTTGAAAATTAAATTCTTTTTTTCTTGTGAAAAAATCGTTGAAACTGTTGAAAGCATTTATATCGATACCGGATACATCTATATTGAATTTCTTTATAAACGGGAGAATCTTTTTTTTGCTTTTACGGCTTTTATAATATTTTGCCATTTTTTTACTGAAATACGGGTTAATTACAATTTTAAGAATTATACGTCCGAGCATGGTATTATATAAAAAATCCAGAGTTTTTTCGTTATCTTCAATTTCTTCAATATAATATCCGCTTTTTCTGTTGTAAATCAATGGGAGCCTCTTATTTTAGAATAACCGAAATAATAATTAAAATTTCTATAAAACTTAAAACCGCATAGTCCTTGCCTTTTGGTTTTTTTATCGGCATGTTGAGAACGAATAAAAAAGCTGTAATCATGTAAGATATCAACAAAATTGCGACAAATTTTTCAGAATTTCCAAATATTATAAATAGTATCGGATTTAATAAAGTCATAGTCCATACGGGAAACCCCTGAAAATATTTATCTGTACCTGTTGTAGTTATGTTAAACCACGCAAGCCTTGTAACTCCTGATAAAACATAGATAAGCGACACTGCATAACATAAGGTTCGGGTAAAAGTATCGGAAGTTGAGCAAACTTTGTTTAAAATAGCGACAGGCAGTATCAGTGCGGCTATTACATCGGCAAGCGAATCTATCTGAATACCGAAATTTTTTTCTTCATCGGTTCTTTTGCACATTCGTGCGACTTTGCCGTCAAAAAGGTCACATATTCCGGATATTATAAGGCAAAGCACGGCGGTTTTCACACTTTTTGTATTTAAACCGAATATTGCAAAAGCTATGCCGACATATGTCAAAATGACCGATTTATTATAACAACCTATGAATGTTTTTTTCATAAGGATACCTCTACAAATTCATTATAACGAGAATAACTTAAGGGATATTCTAAAAATTAATAAAGAATTTTACACATTGTAAAATCAATATTTTTTGAAAATTAAGTTTTTAAAGATTTCGTTAAAAGAAAGGTTACGTGGAAAAACATCTCACACAATCCTCTAATAGAAATATCATTTAATCTATCGTACCATAACTTTAATTATAATGCTTATTAAAATGCACTCCCCCGCTAATTTAGGTTGAAAAGTTATTTTTCAAATATAATTACAATTTGTCTTTCATTTTAAACGAACGAAGTGAGTATTGAAAGATGATACTTCAATGATTTTTCTACCGGGTTAGTATCACGACCGGTTTTATTTCATTTTGTCAGATATTTTTTCTTATCTTTGTAAAAAACAATATAAGATTAACGGATATATGGGTTACTGCCCCCACAACAACACAAGACAGGTATTTATTTAGGGACATCATGTTGTAAAATTTAAGCACTAAAAACACTCCAAGTAATGAATCTATCTGGTCTATAACAAAAAATATCCCCTTTATTCCCCGTGCGGTTTTACCGGGCTTTATATCGAGTCTGCGTTTTATAAAACTGTTGGGCAGTTCAAACAACATATAAGATAAGCCGAATAAAAAACCCGCCGTCAAATTGAGTGTAAAAGTATTTTTATAATAAATATAAAGTTCATTTTTTTCATTTATTGAAAGCAAATTGCAGAATGCGCCGTACATCACCTGAATAATTATGCAAAATACTATCATGGAGATAAAGCCTATAGCAGTTTTATTGTCTCCGAATATTCTTTTGCCGTCTTTTAAAGTTTTGTGCATATCTATGGGAAAATTATATTTTTTGTATAGTTTTGACTTTTTTACAAAAACCATGTTCATAATCCCTGATAATATAAGTGGCAACATGGTTATATACATGTTTAAAACATCGTTCATAAGATTGCTTTCCCTAAAAAAATAAATTCGCAGGCGAAAAAAGCAATTCCCCAGCATAAGACTCCTGCGGCGGCAATATCTTTTATAAGCCCAAGCTCCGGTTTAATGTTTTCGTCGGTATAATCCACCATATGTTCAATTGAGGTATTAAAAGTTTCGGAGCTGAAAACTCCGGATACGGTAACAATCCAGACAATATAAGCGATAAAGTCTACTTTCAGCCATAAATTTAAAGCTAAAAAAGTTAGAGCGATTATATAGTAAATTTTGTAGTTTTTTTCAGAGCAAAGCGCAAAAAATAAACCCCTGATTGCACATTTTATGCTTTGAAGAAAATTCTTATTTTTCATTTTTAACTCATTTTCTAAATCAAAATTTGGTAAACAGCACCTAATGCGGTTTTTCCGGCAAGCAAAGACATTTTTGCAGACATTATAGCATCTTAAAAAAATTAATTAAAATCAAAAAAATCAAATTAAAAACATTGTCAAATCAATATTTTGCTTTTTGAAAACGAACTTTTAAGGACGCCCTTATAAGAAATCGACTTTCATTTAATTTTATATTATGTGAGTGCTTTTTTCAAGTTCTTATAATATTGTAAATATAAAAAACGCTCATTAAAACAGGTTGGTGCAAGAGATAGATAATCAGTGAATATCTTGAAAGTGAAGAGATGAAAGATATTAGGGGAATTTTGTAAAAGAAATCGAATTTAGCATCTGCAGTATATTCTTTTTTTAAGCGGAGATATTTGTTAAGAAAATACCCCGAAAACAGGAGGAAAATCCATGGGAATATCGGAAAGTAGTCCGCTGAATAAAAATTTTTATCAATAAAGCCGAATATATAACCGTATTTAAACTTGGATAAAAAATTTAAATTTTGCCATATCACGGTATTTAAATTGCTTTTTAAAATTAAAAACAAGCTCATATTCATCATAAAAAACGCAAGATAACCTTGTTTTATTTTTTTATCCATGAAATATAAAAAAACAAGCCCCGTCCCGATTAACGCCAGCACACCGAATATAATACTCAAATCCTTTGATATCAGGGGGGTGATTATTTCAAAAAGCAAATTTATCAAAAGTAACTTGACGCCGTTTTTAAACGAATTGCGTGAAAGCGCCGCCGACATTCCGGATAAAAAAATAAAGCTGATACAGATATACTGCTGATAATAGTGAAATGAAGAAATTGAAAAAAAGCGTGCCGATTCAAAATCAAATACGTATCTCATATCGTACAATGCGTGATATATTCTGTCTCTTATACACATCTCCGAGCCCACGAGACTCCTGAGCAGCTCGT